>NZ_JANQDF010000005.1:0-75873 GCF_029891675.1 Anabaenopsis tanganyikae CS-531 | reverse complement strand
ATCTACCAAAACAAGATGCCGTCAACGTAGAAAGATGCGTATTGCTGCTAATCGTGTAAGAGAAAGAATTGAGAATTTAATTAAAGATTTGCATAACAAAGCTGTTAACTTGCTTGTTAATTCCTACAAAGTAATTTACTTACCAACCTTTGATTCTAGTCAAATGGTGATTAAAAGACGTAACGGGAAGAAACGCAAAATCAACAGTAAGTCTGTACGGCAAATGCTGACTCTTTCCCATTACAAATTTGAGCGACATCTCAAGCAAGCTGCACAAAGAAAAGGTGTAATAGTCGTTCTTTGTAACGAATCATATACATCAAAAACCTGTGGTAACTGCGGTCATGTTCACCATAAATTAGGTGGAAACAAAGTTTTTAAATGTCCACATTGCGGAATACAGATTTCTCGCGATGTAAATGGCGCACGCAATATTTTATTGCGTGCTTTGCAAGCAACTGCCTTCACCGTGACCCATGATTCTATCGTGCTTTCTGAGGAGTCAGAATTGACGGATGCCGTAGTTAATCTAGTTTAATCGCTTTGATTAGCTTAAAAGTTGCACGAACAGTATTAAGTCCAACAAAATTAGGAATCATCCAGCTAGGGGAGGGCTTCCCCAAAGTAACGTGATTAAGAGAGAACCTCCTCTGGGTTAGATGCCGCAAGGAGTCTAATCTAAGTGGACTCGTTAAACCAACAATATCCGCAGCTTCAGCCCGGAAAGTATCAAGGCTTAGTCCCTATATGTTGTAGTACTAGGAGCAGTGGGTTCACGATAAGCAGTAGGTTCCCCGCCACTTTTTCTACCAGCTAAACCAGCCAAACCAAATAGCCCAATTAATCCTAACCAACCCCAATCAAAATCCTGGCGTTCGTAAACTGTTGTTCTGGGTGTAGTCTCAACTCTCGGTTCAGTAACTTGGGCATTTACAGGTAGAGTTAAAGGCAATATTGCCATACTCAAAGTGAGAAAGCCAGCACCAACTGCTTTGGTCAAAATAGGTGTCATGGTGAAAATCTCTCATCCCTTCCAACTTTACCCACTAGTTTATCGATTCCCATAACTCACCCAATCAATCCGTAGCCATAAACTCGGCTTTCTCTAAACTCACACTGAGGATATATAGAGAGGTCAATGAAGCTTAATAATTTTTCATCGCTCGTTGCATATCACGTTGATCTTGCCGTTTTTTGAGGGATTCACGTTTGTCATGGATTTTTTTACCTTTACCAAGGGCTATACTCACTTTTACCCAGCCTCGTTTGAGGTACATTTTTAATGGCACTAGTGTTAAACCTTGCTGTTCCACCTTCCCAATTAACTTACGAATTTCTTGCCGATGTAGTAACAGCTTGCGGGTACGACGCGGCTCATGATTAAAATATTGACCACTAGCGTTGTAAGGAGAAATATGGACGTTGATTAGCCATGCTTCGCCATCACGAATCAACGCATAACCATCTTGGAGATTAACTCTACCGGCTCGAATTGATTTAACTTCTGTTCCTGTCAACTCAACTCCCGCTTCAAAGGTTTCTAGGATTTCATACAAATAACGGGCTTGACGGTTGTCACTAATAACTTTGTAGCTTTCGCTCTTTTCGCTCATTGAAAAACTTTTTTGTACTTAAATGTGCTGGAAAAATGTTTGGATTGGCTGTAAGTGTGATATTCATATCAGCGTTAGTCCATATTCTTTTAATTTAACTTTTTTCAATTGTCAATTAAAAGTTAGAGGAGAGTAAATATTAATTTACACTATAGCGAGTATTATCTGTAGATGGTTGGTTTATTGTTAAGAGTTAAAAAGCTACCTATAGCCTTTCAGCATTCCAAATCGAACTTGGTTGTAATTTGGCAATACTGACTCAGTATTTAAGGTTTTCCTCATAAATCAAAAATAAGAGACTCAAGAGCTGGTAATCGTGTCATACTATGAAACATAAGAATACTATTTCTGCTTGCGTTCACTGATGTACCTCGGATAAATCCGTTAATCTGAGTTAAAAAATGCTAGGGGTGTATTGTCCATGCCCTTGACTATTCTTGTTGTGGATGACGACCCGGGCACTCGTCTATCCATTAGTGATTATCTTGAACTGTCTGGCTACTCCGTAGTGACGGCGAATGACGGTCAAGAAGCTTTGAGAATGGTAGAGAATTACCATCCTGATTTGATTGTTACTGATATTATTATGCCACGAATAAACGGCTATGAACTGGTGCGTCGGGTACGGCAGCAACCGACATTCCGGTTATTACCTGTAATTTTATTAACAGCACGCACTAAAACCCAGGAAAGAATTCTTGGCTACCAGTCTGGCTGCGATTTGTATTTACCTAAGCCATTTGAACTCGAGGAGTTAGCAGCAGCAATTCGTAATCTTTTAGAGCGATCGCAAATTATTCGATCTGAATACCGCCGGTCTTATAAAGAGAATTTAGGCAATTTCATACCTTCCAAAGAGGTGACAATGCCAAATTCTCTATGGGCGGGTATTGGGGAATCCCATCAGTTCCTATCCTTGACCCCCAGAGAACAAGAAGTTTTGGAACTGTTGACTCATGGTTTATCTAATGCTGATATAGGAGGTGAACTACACTTGAGCCCGAGAACTGTAGAAAAGTATGTTAGCAGTTTATTAAGAAAAACTGAAACCAGCAACCGAGCGGAGCTAGTGCGCTTTGCTATTACCCATGGCTTGGTTGAATAGATTTAGCTTTCTACTTGCTGACTGGTAATGTATGTGAGTAGACCTTCACAAGCATCCACAAGTAAATCAATCACTTGATGGAAGCCTTCCACTCCACCATAGTAAGGGTCTGGAACTTCCTTGAGGGTATAGCGAGAGCAGAACTTACACATTAAGTAAACTTTATGGTCATACTGCCCACTGGGGTCAAGAGCCAGGATATTCTCATAGTTCTCTTGATCCATTGCCAATATCATATCAAATTCCTGAAAGTCTAATTTTTGAAATTGCCGCGCGTGACCACGCAGTTTAATCCCTAACTTTGCACTAGCAGCCGCACTCATGCGTCTATCTGGCGGACTACCAATGTGATAACTGGATGTACCAGCAGAGTCGCAGAGGATGCGATCGCTCAATCCAGACTGGTCAATAAGATGATTCATAATATTTTCTGCCGATGGGGAGCGACAGATATTCCCCAGGCAAACAAACAGCAGCTTATAAGGCATAAAAATTCTACTTAGCAACCCTCCAGGGTCAAAAATCTACAGACACTAGTTTAATGGTTTTTGAGTGTAGAGACGCAACCCATGGCGTCTCTACAGCTAACGATTAAAAATTAGGGAGTTCCAGACCGCTGGTCAAGACTTCCATTTGTTCGCGCATTGTTGCGGTGGACTTGCTATAGGCATCTTTCATGGCGACTGTTACGAGGTCAGAAAGTAATTCTGCACCCTGTGCTAGGGCCTCTGGGGCAATTTCCACCCGTCTGGGTTCTTGGTTACCACTGACAATTACCTTCACGAGTCCACCGCCGGACTCTCCCTCAATCTCCATTTGCTCCAATTGTTCTTGAAGCTGCCTGGCGCCTTCTTGAACTTGCTGCGCCTTTTTGAAAGCGTCGGCGAGTTCTTTCATTTTTCCTAGACCACCAAAACCGAATCCCTGTCCTTTTCCTGTCATAACTGATTTTCCCAGCGTGCGTTTAATATTAAACCAAATTTCATTATAGATGGGGTCGGTAGCTTGCCTGTTTTATTACTAATCTTTATTCCCCTAAGCAGCCACCTGAAACTCACCGATCATTTTTACTTCTGGCTCTAAGCAAATTGACCAATGTTCTTGTACTTGCTGTTGAATATGACGAATCAGACAGAAAATATCGCTGGCCTTAGCCCCACCACGATTGACGATGAAATTAGCGTGTAATAGTGCTACTTGCGCTCCGCCAATTTGGTGTCCTTTTAAACCTGTTTGTTCAATTAACCAACCAGCAGCATAAGGTGTAGGATTACGGAAGACACTGCCACAGCTAGGGAAATTGTAGGGTTGGGTATTTAGTCGATGTTTTTTGTGTTCCTTTGTTACTTGCAAAACTCGTGCTGGATCGATACCTGGTTGGAGTTGAAAGGTGGCTTGGGTAACAATGCGTTGGCAAGGGTTCCCTGTAGAAGATTCACGATTTTGCAGTGATGAAGTTCGATAGCTGTAACCTATCTGGTCCGCCGTCAGAGTTTCTAAGGTACCATCGGGTAAAAGTACCTGAGCACTCACTAACATATCTGCAATGCAGCTATGATGGGCCCCGGCATTCATGACCACAGCACCCCCAACTGTACCGGGGATACCAACAGCCCACTCTAATCCTTCCCAACCTAATTTTGCTGCTTCCCATGCCAGATTGGGAATTGATTCTCCCGCCGCCACAGTTAATTGACCTGTTTGGGGATCAAAGTGACTATGGCGCAGATGACGAGTAGAAATTACTAAACCCGGTAAACCGCGATCGCTCACCAATAGGTTGGAACCTGCACCCAGTACTATTACGCCTAAATCTTGTGTTTTAGCATACTCAACACTAGCCTGTAGTGCTTCTAAATTACGAGGAGCAACGTACCATTCTGCCGCTCCCCCTACTCTATAAGAAGTAAATGCAGATAAAGAAACTTGTGACTTAATAGCGCAATCCGTATCTTTTAAGTAAATTATTTTACTATCACCTAAATCTTGTCTTTCCTGCTTCTCTGTAATTGAGTCAAAAACTGTGCAGACATTTCCAAGTGCCTGGGAGATTTTCATCTTGAGATAAATTTGTGAAATTTTTACATTTAAGTGCCGTAAAAATACGGCAATAGAATCATTGCCAGAGGAAAAAACCTTGGGGTAACTCAGTGTCCACCGTAATTGTTCTTCCTCATCTAGGATGTGGCTGTAACAGGTTCACAAAGTGTAGTAATTACTTCAGGGATGACCTGATTTAAATTCCCAGCACCTAGAAATAGTGCTAAATCTCCGGGACGCAGGGTTTGTACCAAGAATTCACTCATTAAGGGTAAATGAGGTTCATAAAGCACCTGTGGATGCTGTTTGGCTATTGCTACTGCAAGTTGTTCACCGCTAATTTGCCCTAAATTAGGTTCGCCAGCACTGTAAATATCTGTAAGTATAACTAAATCAGCATGGGCGAAAGACTCAGCAAATTCTTCTAAGAAGGTGAGTGTGCGACTGTAGCGATGGGGTTGAAAAATAGCAACTACTCTTTGCCCTGGTCTGGACTGGAGACGTGCTGCAGCAAGAGTAGCGCGAATTTCACTGGGGTGGTGGGCATAGTCATCGATAAAGGTAATACCGCCAACTTCTCCGCGCAACTCGAAGCGTCTTCTAGCACCTGCAAAAGTGGCAATGCTCTTGGCAATTGTGCCAAACTCTAAACCCAAGGCTCGACCAACAGCTACTGCCGACAGGGCATTGCTGAGATTATGCCGACTGAGCAAACGCAAATTCAATACTCCCAAGGGTTTGCCTTTCTCCCAAACCAGGGCTGTGGTACCATCAGCGCGATAATCAATATTAGTAGCAGTATAATCAGCATCTGTTTCTGGATTGAGGCTGTAGCTAATTGTCGGTTGGAAACGATGGCGTACCGTATCACAATCAATACAACCTATAAGGATTTTACAACTAGAGGCAAATTTTTGGAAGATGCTAACTACTTCTTCTAAGGTCTCATAGTGGTCAGGATGATCAAGTTCAATATTAGTAATAATGCCAATTTCGGGACTGTGTTTCACCAGGGAACCATCAGATTCATCTGCCTCAGCTACCAAATACTTGCTTTCCCCTAATCGTGCATTTCCTTCCCAAGCGTCAACCTCACCACCCACCAGAATTGTGGGGTCTAAACCAGCTTGTAAGAGCATATAGCCAATCATGCTACTGGTAGTAGTTTTACCGTGGGTTCCTGCAACTGCGATGCTATAGTAGTCTGAAATCAAGGCTGCTAGTACATCTGAACGATGCAAAATTGGACATCCTAATTCCAGTGCTGCTTTGTATTCCAAATTGTTGGCATTAATTGCCGTTGAACAAACAACTTGAGGCAGTGTTGAGTTACTACCTGCGGCTAATATTTCTGGTGAGTTTAATATTACTTTATGAGCTGATTCACGAGATCGAAAGAACTCGAGATTACTAGCCTCCTGTCTGCCAAAAATATGTGTTCCGATCGACTCCAACTTGCACGTAATATGACTCGGACGAAGGTCAGAACCTGATACTGGCATTTGACGCTTGGCCAGAATGTATGCTAGGGCAGACATACCGATGCCACCAATTCCAATGAAATGAAATGGTCGGCCGCTAAAATCTACATAATTATTCATTGATGAGTCCTCTGACACCACACCATAATCACAAATGACACGCGTATCATACCAGGAATTTGATTTTTAGACTAACTGCACTTGCATTTTGTTTATACCTGATATTCAGATTATTTTCCTCTGTTTTTTTGCTGATTGAGAATGATTTTACCTTTCTTGAACGTTTTGGCTATTTCGGAACTGTTATTAAGATTATTCTGAGAGTTGATGCCGCATCGGGACAGAAAATATTGTATTTCGCAATACCTTTTACTCAGTTCTTGAGTGATGTTGGCTACAGTCATACATTATTAATAGTGGAAATAGTTTTAAATTGAGAAATTTTCCATGAAACTTCTCCAGTCAGCTTGAGCCAGATAGTATATTTGTATTATCATCTGGCGATATGGAATCAAGTTTAGGTATGACTGAATGCAGCACATCGGAATCTTTGGTGGCACATTTGACCCAGTTCATTGGGGACATTTACTCGTAGCCCAAAGAACTTTATATCAAGTACCTCTGTCAAAGGTGATTTGGGTACCATCACTAAACCCACCCCATAAAAAAGTGGCTTTGTTTAAAAATCGCTGGGAAATGTTGAAATTAGCCACAAGAGGAAACTCAGCATTTACCGTCTCCTCCATCGAGGCAAAACGCTCTGGAACCTCCTATGCCATCAATACCTTCATGGACTTATCTAGTTGTTATGCAGATACTCACTGGTACTGGATTACGGGTTTGGATACATTTCAAACTTTACCCCGTTGGTATCGTGGACGGGAACTAGTACAAATGTGTGATTGGTTAATCGCTCCCCGACAGCTAGGTGGTGAGACGACAGATCAAAGCGAGCTGATATGCAAGCAAGTGGAGCAACAACTCACACAGCAGTCGCTAACTATTCGCTGGCAACTATTGGACATACCTTTAATAGGAATTTCCTCAAGTCTGATTCGGAGACTTTGCCGGGAAAGCCTGTCAATTGGTTATTTAGTCCCGGAATCCGTCAGATCCTACATTAATACTCACAACCTCTACTCAGATAAATCTGAATAAAATATGTGTTTTTTTGATCGATCTGAAAATTTATGGTTATTAATACTCCCCCCTTTGCGATATGATTGGGGTCAAAGATATCAATTTATAGGCATAAATACAGAGGGTAAGACACTGTGATTAGAGTCGCAATCAATGGTTTTGGGCGCATCGGACGTAACTTTGCACGCTGCTGGGTAGGCAGAGAAAATAGCAACATTGAGCTTGTTGCTGTCAATGACACATCAGACCCTAGAACTAATGCTCATCTCCTCAAGTATGACTCAATGCTTGGGAAGTTAAAGAATGCTGATATTACAGCCGATGACAACTCCATCATCGTTAATGGTAAGACTATTAAATGCGTATCAGATCGCAACCCAGAAAACTTACCTTGGAAAGAGTGGGGAATTGATCTGATTATCGAAGCAACAGGCGTATTTACCAGCCGAGAGGGAGCGCAAAAGCACATGAATGCTGGAGCGAAAAAAGTTCTGATCACCGCACCTGGTAAAAACGAGGATGGTACTTTTGTCATGGGAGTGAATCATCACGAATATGACCACAACCAGCACAACATCATTAGTAACGCCAGCTGTACTACCAACTGCTTGGCTCCGATAGCCAAGGTATTAAACGACAAATTCGGGATCATCAAAGGTACGATGACCACCACCCACAGCTACACCGGCGACCAGCGTTTGCTAGACGCTTCTCACCGGGATTTACGACGCGCACGGGCTGCAGCTATTAACATTGTTCCCACCTCCACTGGTGCAGCAAAAGCAGTAGCACTAGTAATCCCAGACCTCAAAGGTAAACTTAATGGTGTGGCTTTGCGGGTACCAACTCCTAACGTTTCAATGGTAGATTTCGTAGTTCAAGTTGAAAAACGTACTATTACTGAAGAAGTGAATCAAGCTCTCAAGGAGGCTTCTGAAGGTCCACTCAAGGGCATTTTGGACTACAGCGAACTACAATTGGTCTCTTCAGATTATCAAGGTACTGATGCATCTTCGATTGTCGATGCCAACTTGACTTTAGTCATGGGTAATGATATGGTGAAGGTGATGGCTTGGTACGACAATGAGTGGGGTTACAGCCAAAGAGTTCTAGATTTAGCAGAACTGGTAGCCCAAAAGTGGGTTTAGTCATTAGTAATTAGTGATGACTTTGAAATCATCTGTAACTGAAGCAAGAGCAACAGATCTTGCGATAGGAAAGAAACGATAAATAACTAGTTTTTTGTTGTCTGCTGTTGGACAGCCAGTGGACGTTAAATAGATGCTTGTGGAGGTGAGTCTGGTGGGGTTTTCAAAACAAAGATAACTGGAAGCCAGACAAACCTCTCAAGCAAGAATCTCCTGTTACAGCCAAAGGCACAACGGTGAGAGTCTCAATCGGTAAAATGTTGAAATCCGCGGAAAATTTGTAATTTTTCGCGTTTTTTTTGCTCTTTATCTTGTACGACTACTTGGGAACCTGTGGTAATAGTTCCCACTATGGCAGCGCTTTCACCGAGTGTTGTCACCAAGTGATTGGCAATAACTTCTGGTAGGCACAGCACTAATTCAAAGTCTTCACCGCCGTAAAGGGCATATTCTAGAGCTTTTTCTGGTGTCAGCCAATGCTGAAAACTACCTGGTAAGGTGATTAGGCTGCTTTGTAGGATAGCGCCAACACCACTGGCGCGGCAAATTTGCAAAATGGCATCCGCCAAGCCGTCGCTGCTGTCCATACCGGCTATAGGGGGGTGGTGGGATGGAAAATAGGATTCGAGAATTTGCCAGAGTATGGGTAAAACATCTAATCTGGGTTGTGGGCGCTGGTGTACTGTGATTAGTGTCCTTTGTTCTGCATCGGTGAGGTTTTGCCTCAATTCGGGATGTAAGAGCAATTCTAAGCCGGCTTGGGATGCTCCATGAACACCAGTGACCATGATCGCATCACCCACTTGCGCCGCAGAACGTCGGATAATCCTTTGGGGATGAACTTGACCAAAGGCAGTAATGGCTATGGTGGTGACCGGCGATCGCACGATGTCACCGCCAACAATGACGGTATTGTATTTCTGGAGGCATTCTGTCATTCCTTGATATAAGCGCTCAACCCAACTCACCATCACCTCACCCGGTAGCGCCAAACCGATGGTAATGCCCATAGGAGTGGCCCCCATTGCTGCCAAATCGGATAAATTAGCAGCCACAGCCCGCCAACCAGCATCTTCTGGGGATGTGGTGACATCACTAAAATGCACACCATCCACCAGCACATCTGTTGTGACTACTAAAGATTTTTCTGGTGAGGTTAAAAGGACAGCTGCATCATCCCCAATCATTCCTGGGGGGCAGAAACGCTGCAATTTCTCTAAAATACCTTGTTCGCCAATATCTTTAACTTGAGTCATCAGTGATTAGTCAAATAAAAGAGGAGTATAATTAAAAACTCCCCCAACTTTCGTATTTATCTAGAAATCTCTACCTTTCTAGGCGGCTGACGGCTGAACCAAGTTTTCTATTCCTTGAATCACAGCTGCCGATTCAATTTTGTCACCTTCTTTGAGTTTATCCAAAATTTCTTTACCATCAATGAGATAGCCAAAAACGGCATAGCGACCGTCTAAGAGGTTTCGTCCGGCAGGAGTGAGTTCTGGCTCAAACAAAAAGAAGAAAAATTGAGAAGAACCTCCATTTACTTCACCTTCTGGGCGAGCCATTGCCAATGCCCCAAAGGAAGAAAAAGGCAGAACTGGCATATCGAGATAACGCCCAGCTTCTTCAAGAGTAATGCCATAAGTGGGTTCTTTCTCGCCTTCCACTAATATTTCTAAAGGAATAGCGCGGTATTTGCCAGTTTTCGGATCAATGAAACCTAATTCTTTTCCTGGTGGATCTCCGGTTTGCAGCACGTAAGACTCTTCTGAACGGGTAAATTCTAAACCGTCATAAAAACCTCGTTGCACTAAATCCACAAAGTTACCAGCTGTGACGGGGGCGCTATAACCGTCTACCACCACAGTCAAGTCACCTTTGTTAGTTTTAACAGCCACTGTAGCCCGACCTTTGAGTTGAGGCAGGTTACTATACTCAGCAGGTACTTCAAAGGGGAATGCAGTCACCATTGATTCTTCTAACTGGGTGACTACATCGAGGAGTTTATTTCTACCTTCTAGAATTTGTTGTTTATCTTTAAGTTGTACCGCTGCTTGGAGTGAATCGACCCCAGATTTTAACTGGTTAATCCAAGCTTCGGCTTGAGGTTGGCGTTCTTCGGGAACGCTTGCTAGGATTTGGTTAGGTCTATCGAGAATCCGTGACGCTGTTTTCAGGTCGCTAGAGATAGCACCCCATCGCCGATTTGCCCGCAGTTGGGTAGAGATATCCTCTAAACTGGCTTGCAGTCGCCGGACTGGTTTATTCTCTATCGGGAGTGCATACCTTAATAAAGCCTTGCCTTCAGTAATAGCATTTCCAGATGGCAGGGCTGCGTGACTAGGAGGAGTCCAGGTCGCTGTATTTATGCCTAAAAATATTGTTATTAACAATATTCCCATTAGGCTGTTTTTCAGCCAGGATTTTAATATGTTAAACATGATGGAATAACTCAAATGCAACATCACATTGTTGGCTGGGCTTAACCCATCAATCATCTTCCCACAGTACGAGTGCTGAGTAATGAGGGAATTTAGGATCGGGGCTAAAATTATCTATCACGGTCTAGTCTTTCCCGTAGGGTTTGTGATTTGCTTGTTTCTGCCAACCAAAAAGACCGCGCTGACTCACCATACCTGAATGAATTGACTAATTACTTGATGATTAACTACTAATTACGACTCTTGAAGGGTACAATAAATGCCGATTGTCTTCCAAAACTTAAAGCTTCATGATCTCTAGTAACGACTTTCGACCCGGTGTATCAATTGTCTTGGATGGGTCTGTATGGCGAGTAGTAGAATTTCTCCACGTTAAACCAGGCAAAGGTTCTGCCTTTGTACGTACAACTCTCAAGAGTGTCCAAACTGGCAAGGTGCTAGAAAGAACATTCCGCGCCGGGGAAACTGTACCACAAGCCAATTTGGAAAAAAGCACGATGCAGCATACCTATAAGGAGGGCGATGAGTTCGTCTTTATGGATATGGAAACCTACGAAGAAAGCAGATTGAGCGCAGCGCAAATAGGCGATCGCGTCAAGTACCTGAAAGAAGGTATGGAAGTTAACGTTGTTCGTTGGGGGGAGCAAGTTCTAGAGGTGGAATTACCCAACTCTGTGGTGTTGGAAATTGTCCAAACCGATCCAGGTATCAAGGGTGATACGGCTACAGGTGGAACTAAGCCAGCTACTCTGGAAACAGGAGCAATCATCATGGTGCCATTGTTTGTTGCTCAGGGTGAGCGTATCAAAATTGATACCCGTGAAGATAAATACTTAGGCAGGGAATAAGTTGACTTTGTGACCACCAAGCAATTTTGATTTCAGTCCCTATATATAGGGATTAAATCCCTGCCACATTGATAATTTTGACTTACGGTTAGGTCGAGGTAATAAAAACTGTGCCATTGGAATTTAATGAAATCCGCCAACTACTGGCAACTATCGCCCAAACAGACATTGCAGAAGTAACACTTAAAAGCGATGACTTTGAACTAACAGTACGCAAATCAGAGCGAGAGAAACTTACCGAATCGCCAAATCAGATCGTCGAGGTGGGAACAAGTCGTGTTTTGGATAATACTGCCACTGCTTCTACTGTGCAGTTACCAGCAAATCCCCCATCACTGATTGATAAAAGACTAGTAGAAGTTCCTTCCCCCATGGTAGGAACCTTTTATAGCGCTCCCGCACCAGGTGAAGCACCTTTTGTGAAAGTGGGCGATCGCGTCCGTAGCGGTCAAACAGTCTGTATCATTGAAGCGATGAAACTGATGAATGAAATTGAGGCAGAAGTATCCGGACAAATCATGGAGATTCTGCTGCAAAATGGCGAACCGGTGGAATATGGCCAAGTTTTGATGCGAATTAACCCCGATTAGGTATTAATTTATCAAGATATCAATCACGCAAGAGTGAGATCCCCTACCTTTTCTGCCGCGTACACACCAGCCCAAAAAGCGAGAACTCAAAGGTTCTACCCCTCTGCTTGGCAAGGAGAGGGGCTGGGGGTGAGGTCAAACCCCACTAATAAAGTCTTTTACAGCGCCTTTCATCTGAGTTAGGTACAAAAGGGCGGGCACCGATGCCCACCCCACAAGATTTATGATATTCAGCTGTGTACTTTATTTACTTGAAAAGTGCCGTATGTATTGATTTAAACTGAGTAGATTTTTTGGAGGGTGTGTTGTCGCGTAGCGCAACGTACCATCCTGAATTTTCGGTGCGTTAGGACTAAAGTCCATAACACACCGTACCCAAATCAAAAGTTTTAGACTTGTGTGTACACATTAGACCTTTGCAGGAGGGGATTAAAGCGGATAGTTTTGCTCAAAGCTTTGACGAGTCAATGGCTGCAACACTTCCACACCCTCCCCACCTAAAAACTCCAACTGTTCTCCCTCGACCTCAATGTATACTTTCGCATTTGGATCTAGTGTTGTGGCTGTATAAATAACTTGTCCAATGCGACCGACCATCGATGTTGAACCGCCACCTTTAGTAAAATCTTCAGATAAATTAACATGAACCTCACCATTCTCCATTTTCAGCCCCAGCAACTTGGTTTCTGGGGGGATGGTTGTAGAATCTGTCCCTTCTGTTGGTCCGGCCAATAAAGCTTGGAAGGCTCTTTCTAAAACTTGGTTGGGTTGCGTAGCAGCTATTTCCACCGGTTGGGGAACCAAATCCAACCCTGTATCCCTTGGTTTAAGCCAGTAAACATGAGGTGTTTGCCCTTGCACAGGATCTCTTGGCGTAATAGTTTGAGATGGTCCGATTGGTGTAGGAGGCTGATTAGAAGCAAGCCAAGCTACACCACCACCCACTAATACAACTGCTGCTGAGACTGCTGCAATTACACCAGAAGAAATACGTTTAGATCCTTGTTGGTTGTTCATATTTAAAAGGTTCCTGACAGGAGACTGAGATAGTGTGGTTCACAAGAGCAGCCTGATAAAAGACGATATCCATGAGTGGGAGTTTCTTGAAATCTCAAGAAGGCTTGATTTGTCTGAATTCTATTGACTTGATATTTTGCTAATTTGAAGACAATTTCGGAACGGAAATTAAAAATCCCCTGGGTGAGGGTATTTCAGCAAGTCATCCTGCACCTATAGTAACTTGATTTCAGCTTTAATTTTAGCTAACCTGTCCACGGGTAACCTCCATTCTCAAGCCGGGGGCGGGCTTAACCTTTGATTATTGGTCATAGATACAATCGCAGGCAAGATACCTGCCCCGGCAAGGATGTATATTATACTGCTAATGCCTCATTAACCCACTGTTCCAGAGTATTAACTACTTCCTCGATGGCTATTTCTTGAGTTTCATGGGTGGCGCGTTTCACTACTTCTACTTTGCCATTGTTAATAGCCCGACCTGTAACTATTCTGTAGGGTATACCAATTAAATCGGCATCTTTAAATTTTACTCCAGCCCGTTCATCCCGGTCATCAAGTAATGTTTCCACACCAGCTTTGTTAAGTTCAGTGTACAGTTTTTCGGCTACTTCCACCTGTTGAGCGTCTTTAACGTTAGGAATTGTGACAATTGCATGATAAGGTGCGATCGCTACTGGCCAAATAATCCCATCTTTATCATAGGATTGTTCTACAGCCGATTGTGCTAGTCGTGATACACCCACACCATAACAGCCCATAAATAGGGGGTTTTCTTCCCCTTGTTCGTTCGTATACATTGCTACCATAGTTTGGGAGTACTTAGTACCCAATTGAAAAATATGTCCTACTTCAATCCCTCTAGCGGTTTGAAGAATTTGATTAGGGTCATGAACAGCGCGATCGCCCGGTCTAGCCTTACGTATATCTACCACTAAACTAGGTAACTCGAATTGTTCTCCCCAATTAGCACCAACAACGTGATAACCTGATTCATTAGCACCTGTAACAAAGTTTTTTAAATCGACGGCCGTTTTATCAACTAACCGGACAAACTGAGGATGTAAATCCTTACGAGCCGCAATATAATCATCTCCCAGATTAGGGGCAATATAACCTAAAGGTAAAGATTTAGCCGCCCATGTTTGCTGCATTTCGGCATTGGGTACATCCAAGCTAATAATAGCCTTAGCACCATAGTTAGAAGCAAGTTTAGTCAATTCATTCTGCAACTTCACCTCATTCACTTCTTGGTCACCGCGGATACTCACCAAAAACAATACAGTCACACCATTGTCATAAACAGTTTGGTAAAGGACATTTTTCACAACTTGAGTAGGAGAACAATTGAGCAGTTGACATACTTGCTCAATAGTCTGTGTTCCTGGTGTTTCCCGTTTCTCATAGGTTGTAAACGGAGAGATTACCGCATCCACAGCTAAAGAAACCGCCTTTTCCACATTAGCGGCATATTTACCATCTGGAGTGTAAAGAACTTCATCCTCTCCAGCATCCGCCAACACCATAAATTCTGTAGAACCAGAACCGCCAATAGCCCCAGAGTCAGCTTCTACAGCCCGGAATGCTAAACCAGAACGGCGGAGCATATTGCTATAGGCCTGATACATATCTTGGTAGGTTTCCTTAAGACTGACCTCATCCACATGGAAAGAATAACCATCCTTCATAATAAATTCCCGCCCCCGCATCAACCC
Organism: Anabaenopsis tanganyikae CS-531; assembly: GCF_029891675.1. Lineage (NCBI taxonomy): Bacteria > Bacillati > Cyanobacteriota > Cyanophyceae > Nostocales > Nodulariaceae > Anabaenopsis > Anabaenopsis tanganyikae. The sequence goes on along the minus strand of NZ_JANQDF010000005.1, from coordinate 60,735 downwards.
AAACCGGGGGCGAATCTCATCGCGGAATTTAGTTTGAATTTGGTATAAATGTAAAGGTAATTGACGATAGGAGCGAATCATATCACGAGCAATAGTCGTGATCACTTCCTCATGAGTGGGCCCTAATCCCAACTGTTGTTCACGGCGGTCAACCAGGGAAAACATAATCCCCTCAGCCTTAGTGTAAGTATCCCAGCGTCCCGACTCCTGCCACAACTCAGCCGGTTGTAACTGGGGTAAGAGACATTCTTGTGCTCCAGTGGCGTTCATTTCCTCCCGGACAATTTGGGAAACCTTTTGTAATACCCGCCACATTAACGGCAAATACGTATAAATACCGCTACCGATACGACGAATATAACCCGCCCGCAGTAATAGTTTATGGCTAGGAATCTCAGCATCAGCCGGATCATCCCTGAGTGTAACAAATAACATTTTTGATAGTCGCATCGTTATTTTCCTTTTGAAAAATTGCTAGTGTTTAAAATTAATTACATCTGAAGTTTGCCATAAACATATAGGATTTTGGCAGGAGATTAGGTAGTATATGAATCTTAAAACTCTTGTGGGGTGAGCATGGTGCCCGCCCTGGTATACCTGACATCGATGAAATGCGCTGCAATTAATCAGCCGCCTCATTAACTGGGAACCTATCAATTAATTGCATCGCCCGATAAGCATTACGCTGGAAATCTTTAGACAAATGGGGAACATGGGGGATCTGGGATAATAAATCTAAAGTCCGGCGTAAAATTCTCACGACATCGCCTTCATCCAAAGTAGTATTCTCACAGAGTTCTGTCCACTGTTTCCCCAGAGACCACTGTTCTACTATGGCAATTAATTCAAATTCCAACCAGATGGGCAAAGCGACATTGTACCGCCTTTGCAGTTGAAATATTTTGCGGCGAATTCCCCGCAGTGTTGCCAAAGCTTCTACGACTTCGTTACTAAGTTCAAAGTGAACTCTACTATCTGGGCGGGGGGGTTCGATGACTAAAGCTGCAACTGCGGCGGCTAGATGGTGGGGATCTAAATTGTCCAATTGACCACTAGCGAACACCAAACCCAGCCATAATTCATTTTCTCCGCGAATGGCGGCAGCAATTTGTCCTAACTGTGTGGGGACTAAGTTATCTAAACACTCAAAGTATTCCAAAATAGAAATTAAATTAACAAATTCTTCCCAATGGTGTTGTGAGTGTTGCGCGACTTGTAATTCTAATTCTTCGAGTTCGGCTTCTAATTCCACATAACGAGCGCGGCGTTTAAAAATCTTGCTGACATTGCCAGATTTATGGATGGGATTAGCTTCTAATTCCTCTTGGACTGCGGTAACGCGACCCAGTTGTGCGGCTACTTCTGGGGACATATACAATGAGGCTTGTACTGGAGGAATACGTTGAGCGATCGCAAATGTTTCGTGATTACCGCGAAGTGATTTCCCCGGTTTTAACTGTAAATCTGGGGGTGGTACGATCTGCTCTGGTACATCCACCCGTGGCAACTCAGCATACAAATCGATTACATCGGCAGTTGTGACTACATACCAGCGATTATCTTGTCCTAAACACACCAAGTAAGGAGCTTCTGAAGCAGCACTAGGTGTTTTTCCCACTAAGACCGCTGTTATAGGTATAGACACATCTACGTCTTTCCCCTTGAGACTCAACAGAGTTCCTGTCACTGCAAAGCTCAACATCATCACAAATTCTTCTTGGCGACTTTCTAGAGCTTGTTCTTGCAGTGTTGTCAATAACTGGCGTTCGACTTTCAAACGTTGCCGCAATTTCTGATAAACTGCTAGTTCATGTTCATTAACCGTGGCGATTTGTGCTTTGAGTTCGGCTAATTGGGTTTGTAGCGAGGCAATTTCTTCATACTCTGGTCTTAAATGCAGTGTTGCCATGTACTGCCCAAAGCTGCGTTCTATCAGTTCCCTGGCTTGTTCAAGTGTGTGGATTTGCAGCAAGTTTAGTACCATACCATAGCTAGGTGTAAACTGACTCACCAGGGGGTCTGGTTTAGATGTAGCTAAATACGCCGCTTCTTTTGAGCCTTCAAAGGGGGTTTGTACTGTAACTACATGACCTTGTAGATCCATGCCTCGGCGACCTGCCCGTCCTGCCATCTGGAGGAATTCAGAAGCGTTTAGTAGGCGATGTCCAGAATCAGTACGTTTGGAAAGGGTAGAAATTACTGTTGTCCGGGCTGGCATATTGATCCCTGCTGCCAAGGTTTCCGTAGCAAATACTACTTTAATTAGCCCCTGCTGAAATAGTTCCTCTACTAGTCCTTTCCACGCAGGTAAAATTCCGGCATGGTGAGCAGCAATACCTCTGTATAGAGGGGCAATTTGTCCAGAACGCCCAGCATCAGGATTTCGGGTTAAAAAATCATCAATTTGCCGCCGTAATATTTGCGACTCATCATTATTGACTAGCCATAAATCACCAACTTCTGCCACCGCCTGATCACATCCGCGACGACTGAATATAAAGTAAATCGCCGGGAGCATATCCCTTTGCTGTAGCTGACTGAGGGTGTAAGCTATCCCCGGTGCTTCTGGTCTGCCGGTTCTGCCCCTGTCTTGTTGTTTTCTTTTGCCTCTATTGGCCAGACGGGGGTTAATTTTAGTTTTACTTTCATTGAGCAGAGGAAACAGCCCCTTGGGATTGCAGTAGTAAAATTCTAGGGGAACGGGACGAAAATCCGAATAAATCAGGTCTGTCGGACCGTGAACGCGATTTAACCAGTCAGTGAGTTGATCGCTGTTGGCAACAGTTGCGGAGAGGGCTACTAGCTGAATTTCACGAGGACAGTAGATGATGGATTCTTCCCAAACTGTCCCCCGCTGGCGGTCATTCATGTAGTGACACTCATCTAGCACTACGGCCTCAACGTCTACTAGGGAAATGCCCACCTGCCCTATGGGTGTGCCATAGAGCATATTGCGGAAGATTTCTGTGGTCATCACCAGAATTGGTGCATCCCTGTTAATGGAATTATCTCCAGTTAACAATCCCACCAACTCATAGCCAAATTCCTCACGAAAATCACGTAATTTTTGATTGGACAGAGCTTTCAGGGGCGTGGTGTAAAATACACGCTTACCCCGGGATAAGGCTCTATAGATGGCATATTCCCCAACTAACGTTTTGCCCGAACCTGTAGGGGCACATACGACTACGGAGCGTCCAGAATTTAGGGACGCGATCGCATCTTTTTGGAACTGATCCAGTGCAAAGGGAAATATTAACCCTAAGTCTAGTTCTGGAGATGGTGCGGGATAATTCACTCAATCAAATTTGCAACCGGACTTTTTTACTATATTAACGGGTATTTGCCCTTGGTCATGAGGCGATTTTTCCTCACTGCCCCAACTCTTGCGATCGCAGTGCCGACGCTTTGACTGCTTCAATTAAAGCCGAGCGAAATCCTGCCCTTTCCAGTTGGGCAATACCAGCAATAGTGGTTCCACCGGGACTGGTTACCCTGTCTTTGAGTTCTCCGGGGTGGATTTTGTGTTCTTGCAGGAGTTTTGCTGTGCCCAATACAGTTTGCACAGCCAGCTGATTAGCCAGACCCCTGGGTAAACCTGCGGCTACTCCTCCATCAGCCAATGATTCCACCATTAAAGCTACGTAAGCCGGACCACTACCAGACAGTCCTGTCACTGCATCCATGAGCATTTCTGATACATCTACCACTTGCCCCACTGCCGAAAAAACTTGCTGTGCTAGTTTGTGATGCTTACCATTAGTATATGCTCCTAAACACAAAGCTGTAATTCCCTCCCCCACTGTGGCGGGGGTGTTGGGCATAGCTCTAATTACTGGTAGTTCAGGGAATGCTGATTCTAGTTGGCTTAAAGACACTCCTGCCAAAATCGAAATTACCAGGGGCGATATTTTTGTAGTCAGGACATCTGCTAATTCTTGAGCGATCGCACTGAACACCTGGGGCTTTACCGCTAATAATACTACTTCTCTCGATTCCGTGAATACAACACAATTATCTGTATTTACATTTACATTATATGTTTGCCTTAAATAATTTTGGCGTGTCGGTTGGGGTTCACTCACCATCACTTCCGATGGTTGATAGATTCCCCGGTCAATCAAGCGGGATAATAGCGCTTCTCCCATTACTCCGCCACCAATTAAGCCCAATTTAATAGTCATTAAGTTATATAGTCAATCAGAGCAGATTTAAACCCTTCATTGATGGCATAATACCATTTTGGTTAAACCTGCTCCTACAATCATCAAAAATTTGAGTTGAACTAATGGAACTTCATTGCACCATTCTGTTAAGGTCTGTACCCCATTGACTAGAAGTATTTGAGGGACGTGAAGGACGAGGGGGCGCTTGTGGTACTTCATGCAGAACTGTCCCCGGGGTACTAACTTGCACACAACTGGGGGTAAACAAAAAGATACTTTCTCCAATGCGCTCTTGATGTCCGTCCAGGGCGTAGGTTCCCCCAGCTACGAAATCTACAGCTCGTTGTGCTTGATCAGGATCCATGATCGTCAAGTTTAAAACAACTGACTTACGCTCTCTGAGTGCTTTAATAGCTTCGGGCATTTCTTCAAATGTTCGAGGCTCAAGTACTAACACTTCTGAAATTCCGTTAATTGCTCCTGGCATGTTAATCACATTCCCCATGGTAGGCTTCGATCCTGAGGCTATATCATTACCCATTGTAGTCATGGGTTCCTGCCAGCGTCGATTTTGAACACTAGCCGGTGCTGGTGGTGGTGCTTGGGGATTTTCCTCTTGATACAGGTTCTGGTAGCGACCAGGATCTGTTTCCGGTTCCTCTTCGTAATATTCGTATTCCACCTGTTCATTGAGACCTACAAAGTCTCGAAGTTTAGTAAAAATGTTATTCATTTTTATGCTCCTGATAAAAGTTACCCTTATTGATTTGGCCAGTAATTAATGTAGCCATAGTAGCTCAGTACACAGCTAAGATTGAATAATTTTCTTGCCGTTTATAGCTTTTATTGCAAATAGGGTTAGTCAATTGAAATTTGAGGGAACGCCTGTAGATTAACTTACACAAAATAACGCGTCAAGATTACAGCGTAATTATTGTTCCGGGTAAAAATTTTCTTTCCCGGATTTTTTTGCTACTCATCTTGACTGAATTTTATTTTTTGTATGCTCATACATAACCAGGGATGAACATATCTGTGTATTTTATCCCTAGTAATATTAATACCAGAAGCAAAAAATTAATGGTTCATATCCTAACTTCTCTCACCAAATAAGATAGTACCTAATCTTACCATAGTTGCCCCAGCCTGTACTGCCAGTTGGTAGTCCCCCGACATACCCATGGAAACTTCCCGCATTTTTAGGTGCGACCAGTTTTGCTGCTCGATTTCTTTAGCTAATTTATATGTATTTTTAAATACATCCATTGTTTCCGCTTCATTCAATCCTAAAGGGGGAATTGTCATTAAACCCTGAATTTGTAAATCCTCACATTTGTTCAGAGCCGGTAAGTCGGCTAGTAGTTGGGGAACGCTCCAACCTGACTTATTAGGGTCAGGGAGGATTTTCACTTGTAGGCAAACCTGAGGACTGACTCCTAACTGTGCTGCCAATTGATTTAAACGTTCTGCCAGTTTTAAACTATCCACTGAGTGAATCCAGTCAAATAATTCCATGGCTTTTTTAGCTTTATTGCTTTGCAAACTGCCAATAAAGTGCCATGTAATATCCGATAAGTCTTGTAACTGGGCTTGTTTACTGGCTGCTTCTTGGATGCGGTTCTCGGCAAAATTACGAATTCCGGCATGATAAGCAGCGCGAATTGCTTCAGGGGGAAATGTCTTACTCACAGCCACCAATCGCACTGAAGCAGGTAGTGAACCACAAATGTTAGTAATACGTTCGCTCATGGAACTGGTCATTGGAATGTGCGCTGGAAAACACTCTGAAGTTGATCGTACTCCTGGGATGGACCACTGCGACGCAGAGTACGCAAGCGATTTTCCAACAACATTCGGGCTTCAGTACGTCCTATGGACTGAAATTTGAGACCTTTAATATCGTTGGACACCACAAAAAATAAACGTTGGGCATAAAGTGTAGTGAATAGATCCTGGTTGTCATCGACCATACAGATCCGATAAAGCAAACCCCAAGTTGGATGATTGATGTAGGTTTCTAAGTTTTCTGGATTCATTTAACAGTCAAGTTGGGAGTATATATCTCTTCGTAGTTCAGTACAAATGTTCACAAGATAATACACCCCTTTTGCCAGCATCTTTCGTGAGCTTATAAGAAAATTAGTGATTCTGGCCTTTGAATGGCAGTTATCAAAACCTGCGTCCTGTGTGTAATTGGCAGATGAGGTTGGTAACAGGAAAGTAGAAATGCACAACAAACCACTAAGGTAATTACTTTAGTCTCTTTCCATATTGCCATAATTATTCGCCTGTGGCACAAAATAGCTCAGAGGATCAGCGACTAAGCCATATTTCCTATAACTAGCCTAGCAACCCAAAATAGGGTAAGCATAGCGATCGCCAGCCAATCTCTAGCCCTCAGACGTAATTCATGCCATTTGACTTGATGCTCACTAGGACTAGTAAACCCCCTTACCATCATAGCGTTAGCCATTTGTTCGGCTCGTAGTAGGAGATTTTTTAACAGTCTCTGTGCTACAATCATCCAAACCTGAGCTGCTCTTTTCCAGCCCAGTTTTTTCCAATTAATCGCCCTAGTCATCACAGAGCGAATTAAATTTTGCACCTCTTCCAGAACTAGGGGGATAAATCGCAACGACAAAGTTAAGGTGAGGGTAATTTCAGTTACCGGCACTTTCAACCTTGCCAAGGGCTGCATTAAACTTTCTATAGCAGTGGTGATTTCTTCGGGTGCGGTTGTCAGCAGATACAGGTTACTGCTATAAATCACAGTAAATATAATTGTACTGACTCTAATAGCCAAATCAATTGAGCGACGAGTTACCTTAACCGGCCCTTGATGAAATAGAATGTAGCTGTAGTTTTTGTTTTCCCGTGTTGGTACTGAAACAATCTCGGCGTTATTACTGGTACTTCCTGGAGGAATTAATATCTGTTCGCTAGCGGGTAAACGCTGCTGATACCTTACACCCAGACCATCGGGACTAATACTAATAATCCCAAAGACAAACACAGACAATGTTAACAGCCATACCATTTGCTGTTTCCAGACTCGCTGGGGTATTCTGGCCATTACAGTCAAAATAATTAACAGTGCAACTAGTAGTATTCGCCACTCGTTATTAGCAAAGGTGTAGCTAGTGAGAAAACTCATCAACCAAGCAATTTTCACCCGTGCATCAAGTTTGTGTAGCCAAGTTTGCGGCTGTTCTAGGTACAGTCCAAGGGGTAGCGATCGCAATAAGTCCATTTATCAGTGCTAAGTAGTAGAGAGTCAGGCTTGATATTGACTATTTTGGCCTGACATAGGCGAAATATAACCCTGAGAAGTTAAACTTATTTGACACGAGTTGCTCTGTTGACGCTACCTAGTTCCATCTCTCGGACTTTTTTACTGCGCCAAATTAACCGGATAGGTGTACCTTTAAATCCTAATTGTTGGCGGAATTGCCGTTCAATGTAGCGGCGGTAATTGTCATTAAAGCGTTTAGCTTCGTTGACGAATAGGGCGATAGTTGGTGGTTGCACCGCCACTTGAGTCCCATAATAGATTTTACCTTGACGACCGCCACGCGTAGCCGGGGGTGAATGCCAACTTACAGCATCTGTGAGCACTTCGTTAATTACAGAGGTAGTTACACGGCGTTTGTGTGACTCAGCAGCTTCATTCACCAAGTCTAAAATCTTATTTACCCGTTGTCCTGTGGAAGCACTAACAAAAATGGTTTCTGCCCATTCTGTAAAATGTAACCGGGCTTCCAGACTCTTTTCGTAGTCGTAAATGGTGTATGAATCTTTTTCGATGGCATCCCATTTGTTCACGACAATTATACAAGCTCGACCCTCGTCTATAATCCGCCCGGCTAATTTTTGGTCTTGGTCTGTGACTCCATCTAAAGCATCAACCACTAATAAAACCACATCGGCGCGGCGAATGGCCTTAAAAGCACGGTTAATACTAAAGAACTCTGTACCGTATTCTATTTGTTTTTTTCTGCGAATGCCGGCGGTGTCAATCAAGCGATAAATTTGCCCATTGCGTTCAACCACGGTATCAATAGCATCGCGGGTTGTGCCGGAAATAGGGCTAACAATTGATCTTTCTTCTCCCACAAAAGCATTTAATAAACTGGATTTACCCACATTGGGTCGGCCGATAATCGCCACCTTAATCTCGTTAGTTTCTTCTACTTCCGTGACCATGGGGATGTGAGTAATTAACTCATCGAGTAGTTCCCCAGTACCACTACCATGAATTGCCGAGATAGGAAAAGGTTCCCCCAAGCCTAAAGACCAAAATTCAGATGCTTGAATTGCGCCTTGTTCTGGGGATTCACATTTGTTCACAGCCAGTAACGCCGGTACTGGTTGCTGACGTAACCATGTAGCAATTTCTTGATCTGAACCTGTCAGCCCAGTTTGACCGTCTACAACAAAAATTGCCGCACTGGCTTGTGAGATCGCGGTGAGTGCCTGTTGGCGAATTAGCGGCAGAAATTCCGTATCATCGTTAAATACTAAGCCCCCTGTATCTACAACGATAAAATCCCGATCGCGCCAGTAAGATGGCATATAAGTGCGATCGCGTGTTACACCCGGTTCATCGTGGACAATCGCCGTTTGCACCCCGGCGAGACGATTAACCAGGGTAGACTTGCCCACATTCGGGCGACCGATAATAGCAACAATTGGCAGTCCCATAAAACCAGGGTGAGTGAGAGTAATAGGCTATTATATCATTTATTTATTGTAACCATTTTAAGTTCTAATGTAGTTTATCGAGGCTGATGTAGTGTTTTGAGTCAGAACTACCGAGTAATAAGCTTATAATTCTACCATAAACAGCTTGGCATTATCTATGAGTCGTTCAGCCCCTTATCAACCTTTGTTGTTGCGAGTTCTCCATGGTATTAACGGAATTTTAGTCATTACTTCCATCATTACTGGCTTCCTAGTTTACAATACATTCGATGGCAGATTTGGCAAAGTCCTCATTCCTAGAATTGATCCAATTCAAGATATTCATGGAACTGTAGCTTTATTCTTTTTACTGTTATTACCAGCTTTTGTACTTTATAGCTTTCATGCGGGACAAAGGCGGCTATTACAACCCGACTCCATACAAAATTTAACACAGGTTGGTAAACCCATTTGGTGGGTAAGTTCACAACGCATTATCAATACTCTGATGTTGCTGTCCTCGGTTTTGGCGGTAATATCTGGCAGAATGATGAAAGAGGAATGGCTACCTACAAGAGAACTTGATCACTTATGGTATTACTGCCATCTGATAACTTGGGTAATTATGGTTTGTTCTTTAGCGATTCATCTTTTGATGTCTGCTAAAGTAGGTGGTGCGCCATTGTTACTATCAATGTGGTCATGGAAATTCCGCCCAGGAGATAGTCCGAAAAACTGGTATAGTCGTTTGCGTAGTTGGTTGCGTAATTTTACCACTAATAATTTCAGTAACCAAATTAACCAGTTAATACAGAGGAATTTTTCCCTGAGAATTATTGAGGGTGTTGTGTTGCTTGGAATTATAGCGGCATTTGTGTTGCCACTGTTTTTCTCTGGTGAATAATAAATATTATCGAAAAAATATTTACTATTGAGCAGATTCGCCAAAGAATCCTCTGACTAAAGCCAGAGGAAGGTAAATAACCATGTCTAAAATTTTACTTTTGATTGAGAGCAACTCTTAACTGACTCAGCAGATGATTAACGGCGGTAAAACTTGGGTTTTTCGCCAATGCTTGCAGAACTACGGGGCTACTTTCCTGCACAATTTGATTATATGCAGTCAGAGCATCATTAAACTTATTAATATCCACATTTTGGTCTGGTCCTGTCAGTTCACTTAAAGCATTTACCAGTGATGTTACTGGTGATGGTGACACTTCTAAACTCACTATAGAAGATTTGACCTGATCTACATTATCTCCACCCTGTAAGATATATTCAATGGAATCAGATGGCTTATTTTTAGCCAGACTTGTACTGAGTAGATGATCGAGAACTGCATTTAAATCATTCTGAACTTCCGGGGAGACCCTCAAAACTCCCGCCGAAAAATTACCATCATTAACAACTTGAACATTAACCCCGGTTGCCGGTACAATATCACCCATTGAGGAAGTAGAATCTATACCAGTTCCCGGTACAATCTCCTTATCTCCAATTAAAGAGGCAGAATCTGGAGAACTACCCGGTACAATCTCCTTACCAGCATAGGCTCTATGAGGCGCAGCCGCCAGATAAGTAAAACAAGCCAATGCTACCGCCAAATTTAGCAAGAATGTTTGTTTCTTCATGATTTTTATGATTGATGAAATTGCTTAAAACTTGAAACTGTACCCTGCACTCAGCGCAAAACCTAAGCCAGTATCAAAATTACGACTAATGTCTGTCAGAATAGCATTGATAACTATAGGTCTATTTCTGAAAGGAGCAATAGAGGTACCTACATTCACACGATTTCCCGTCCAGCTACTGACTAGGGATGCTTCAGGTATGACTCTTAAACCTAGACTCCCGAAAATATTAGCATTATTTCCCCCCGCGGCTCTTGCGCCTAGAGAACGAAAACCGCCGTTACCAAAACCCACAGAAATAGTCAAAGGTAATTGATGATGTGGGTTATCTGGTTGCAGTAGAAACGCCCTAGTAACGACTCCATAAATAGTGTCTTTATTATCGGAAGATTCTCCCCATTTGAGAGCATTTGACCAACCCACGGCTACAGATGTACGGTTACGTAAGTATTTGTGGAGTTTTAACCCCATATAGCCGCTAGTCCCCACATCAAACTCTCCACCTTTAAAGTAAGTACCCCCGGAACTAGCAAAGTTAACATTAACTTCCAACCCTACAGATTTCAACGGATCTCCTAACCCAAAACCAGCGGAGTAAGAGCCATCTCGAAAGCCATCGGAATCTTCCTCTAAAGGGAAAAGTAAACCAACACCAACATAGACTTGACCACCACTTGCACCATAACCAGAAGGAGTACCAGCTGTTGAACCAGGGAAAGCCCTTGGCGGTTCAGTTTTGATGATGCTTTCTTGGGTGTTGATGATGGGATCAATTAATAGTTCTTGGCGTAATGTATCACTATTGCTAGGGATATCCTCCTCAGGTGATGAAAGTTCTACATCTGTGCTCAATTCCGGTTGTTTTTGCGACAGTAAATTAACTAAATTAGTTGGCTGTGGGATTTCTTCTGGTGATTCTCCATCAATATTATTGTGGTGGGATGTCAATAAAATTTGACTGGTGTTTATTTTGCTGTTTAGTACATTCTTAGATGAAAAACCCAGATGAGCAACAGAATAATTCCTGATTTTTTCAAGTTCAATGTTAACAGCTAAATCCTCACTGTTACTTGTGTGTAATTTAACAGGATTATTACTTTTTCTTGATGTTAATAATCTTTCAGTGACGGTGATATATGACTTCTTGTTACCTGGGTATATTGATGATTTATGGCTATTTTCACCATAAAAAACCTGATTTATTTGATTTGGTAAAATCATATTCTTCTGTGCATTATCCGCAGCAGATACAGACTTTATGGTAATAGCGGTCAAAATCAGAAGACAACTTAGTAAGACTGTCCCTAAGTTACAAAAAACATAGTCAAGTCTAATAAATTTACAGATGTCATTACTATGGCTGGTTTTTTGTATCTTATACATCACAATATTGGTGAGATATTTACAGCATATTGCTTTGTTTGTGATCACAAAGACATGATGAACCAGCCCTGAGCGTTAGCGTCGCGTTTAGTAGATAAGCTACAGGTTCATAGATTTAGACAGACTAACACAGATAAATTTGTAATTTATTTAGATGAAAAATGTTAGATTAATCTTTATTTTTTGTTCAAAGTAAATTTATATAACCCTTGTCATCTGTATGGGGTTTTGACACTCCCTACGCCTAAAAGCGGGTCTAGTATTAGTGAGGTTTTTTGCTTTTGAGAACGAAAAAAGTAATACCCTATTCAACGCCTTAGTAGGAAAAGCTTTCTGGGGGGAACTGTAAGGGTAAAAAATAGAAGACTAACGCAAAGAGCGAAATATAACCCTTCCTGGGGTTTCTTCTTGATTAATGCTCGCATATACCCGCAGACAAGTTAACACTTCCCCAGGAACACCGCCACAGTTGAGTTGGAGGTCATCTTTAGAGAAAGAACAGACATCGGCATAAAGTCCAGATAACTGCCGAATCCGCACATCATAACCCATATTCACCGCCGTTTGAGCCTTTTTTTTTAAAATCCGTCGTGATTCTTGCTGTAAATTACCCCACCAGGAATAACGCTCTGCGGGTGGGACAAATACTAAGGAGTGTATGGCCTCATCTATATCTATCCAGGCACGCAGACTTAACAACTCATCAGAATTTGACTCGGCTTGTTGCAAACGCTGCCAGCGATCGCTTAAAGTATTTATATATTGAGTGCGTTGTTCTGGCTGGGAGTGCAAGGGCATAATATCAAAGGTAAACACAGTCTTTAAAGCATGATGTAAGTCTGGGTCTATTTCAGTAAATCTCAGGAACAGCTGCACAAAGCCAGCGATACAGTATAAATTACCATATTGGTCAGTTGGATTAACTCCCGTATTTAATAAGGCTTTCTCAGATAAAGATAACCCCGGCGCTGTTACACTCCCCTTCAGTCCGGGATAAATTATTTGATCACGGCTAAAAGGAAGTTCAGCAACGTGTAAATTATCTGGTAGTGCGCCTACTTGTTCAGCTAAATCTAAGACGCGCGATCGCCAAGCTGTGGCGATATTTTCCGGAACTCGCAGCAGTTGGCGGTGAATTTCGTTCCATAGGTCAGCATCGGTTTGGCTTTGTAGTTCAGCAGTACCTAAATATAACTTTAGTTCGGCATCAGCATTAAAAACCGACCGCAGATGAGTCAATTTTAACTCAGTTGGGAGCAATATCATGGCGATCGCATCTTCTGGGGGAGAATCTGTCCGTGGTTGCAATAACCCGGAGATTTCCCGTAATAACTCCTCACATATTTGAGTACCGGGGTCGAGGGGAAATTCTGAGATAGCTTGAGTTAAAGTCGCCTCTAGTCCACGTAAACTACATTTAAGTAATTTAGCCAACTCTGACCCTTGTATTGCTAATAACTGGCGTAATTGCTGCATGAGTATTAATACTAAAACTGATGATAGCGTTTCAAACCCCACCCCAACCCTCTGGTTATCAAGCAGAGGGAGCAAGAGGTGAAATATTATCAAACTCAGATGCTCCCGTCAAAGTACCTACTCAACCGAGGAAGTTTAATGTACACCACAAAAAGGGTCGCGTTCCTTATCCACTTCGTTAGGTTGTAGTTCTAATTCGGCCTGATAAACACATCCTGGCTGTTTAAGACATTCTTGACTAGTGGAGGTCCAATAGGGAACCTCCCCTGCGTGTATTCTCAGAAAACCTTTGTTATCTAGAGTCACGTAATATTTACAAGGGTAATTGGTGGCGACATCTGGTTTACTTAATGCACCGATGCGGATCCATTTTTTGGTGTTAGTGGTGGTATCTGTTTGATAAATATAAAATGTGTGCTGACGGCTTTGGGGAAAGGGAGGTAAAGGGTGACTGACTAAACCGGTTTGTGACTGCTGTTCCCCATGATGGACATAGTGAAATTCTCGCAAAAATTGACTATTATCTTTTCCTGCTTCAAAAACTAAATGATAGGCGTTGGGCTGGTCAACAGTTGCTGACTCAATCACATTGACTGCAATATCACCATCATTTAAGTTGTGCTTGGGACTTTCTAAGGCAATATTCCACTTTAACTTACCATCAGCAAATAGGGCTGCTGTTTCGGAAGCTGCTAATAGTGCAGCACCCACATCAATACCAGGAAGGTCAATTAAATAATGGGGGTTCCCTTGACAAAGTAAAACCCTAAATTCTAGAGTCTGGTCAATTTCAAATTGAACTTTGATTTTTTTAAGAAACTCAGTTTCTGACATTCCTAGTTTTTGCATCAGGTTTTTACCGTCAAAGCTCCCCCACAGTCGTAAGTCTCCCTCCTCGTAGTCTTGGCGGTAAATAATATTAATTAATTGTGTCCCTTGCCATTCTGTGCGTACTTTGGCGGCTGTTTCTGTGGGACTGATTTGATAAAGTTCCTGTCCAGCTTTGAATATGGTTAAAAGTTCGTTGCTTTGGGTTTTGCGTTTGAAGTTACAAGGTAGATAATAAAAGAGATTTTTCACGTCTATTTCTAACTGATTTGCTCCTTTGCGCAACAATTCCTTAGACTCTTCGGGGTCAAATCTCAGTCGGCGGAGTTTCTCAGCGTAGCAAGCACCGGCGGAAGTAGCGAGTTTTGTAAATTCCAAGACAAAGGTAATTCTTTCTGGGTTCCAGACGAAGTAAGGGGATTTACTAAATTCTTCGTAGATGTAGCGCTGTACTAATTCCAGGTTGCAAGTTTTACCAGATAAAATCAACCAGTCAACTTTATGAGTATTCCAAGCATCTATATTTTGCCCATGGAAACCCAGGCGACTTTCCATGAGTCCTTTAGCGATACCAATTCCCTCCTTAATAGTGGAAGCGGCGGCGCGTTCAAATTGTTCGCTGTCGATGATAACGCCAATATTATCAGTGGTTCTGACTTGAAATTTAATTCCACTTTGAGTGAGAAGTTCACAAATGTGAGTTTCGGAAATAGTGAAAGTTAAAAGATGATGCTCTGATTTTTGCCCCAGTTTGAGTTTAGCTGATTCAGCATGCTCCCAGAGAGTATAAAAGGTTTGTAGCCGCTGGGGTACTTGTTGCCATCTCGTGGGTAATACTTTCTCGGCAGTATCTAGGGAATCTTTATAAGCAGCATCACCATCAGGGTTTTCTTTATCTATACATTTTAATAAACTGCCACTTTTAAATTTTCCTTCTTCAATAAAACGTTCATTTAATTCTGTGTTAATTAAATCTTCTAGCTTTTCGCTTTCGATGTCCCCTGTAGTTATTGCCGTTAACAAAAAGTCTGCGATCGCTACTTTTAATAACCTAAATATTCGCAGGGTAATTAATTCACCGCCCAACTGTAAATGCCCTGATGAGCCTAACAGTTTGGGAGTAAGTTTATAGTAACGTCCTCCTAATCCTCTATCTTCATAGTCTGCAAAGGTTGGGGTATTATCATCTAAAGTCAATTCAATCAAAGCTAAGTCTGTGGTTCCCCCCCCGATATCCAAGACGAGGACATTTTGCGACCATTTGTTTTCGACTTGACGACAACGGGTTTTAAATGATTCAATGCCAATATTGAGATTACCACCAAATTCTCGCCATAAAAAGAAGATTGCCACTGAAACAGCCTCATCATAGGCGGTTTGGACATCATCAATACCCAACTGTTCCACTAATTCTTTAACTTCCTTACGGACTAATGGGGGGGCGACAGTAGGGTAAGTTACAACAGCTGTAACGAAATCTCCATCAGAAAACTTGCGCCTAGCGCGTTGGCGGTAATCTTCGGTTAAATCGATTAAATGAGCCCAAGCTGCTTGGATAAGTTGGTTAACATGAATTATTTCTTGCTGAGTATTTAAAATCACTGGGAAAGTGCGATCTTGTCCAAAGTAGCGCTTGGGTGAGTGGTGAAATCTGCTGATAATTTCTTTTAAAGAGACGCTGCTACCTTGGGCGATGGCTTTTTTTCTATTATCCCTGGCTTCTCTACCCATGCGTAGTTGTAAATCTGTCAAGGTAAAGATTTCCAATTCGCTGGGTATTTCTGTATCACGGCGATTAATATCTAAGACGACGGGGATTAAGTTTTGCGATTCTAAAGTAGGTACACGAAAAACTTCATGGTATATTTGGTAAAGTTTTTTGCTAGCGGCCCGCCGGAATTTCTCGCTGTTACCTAGACATAACTCTATTTGGCGAATTGCTTCTAAGAATCGCTCTTTTTGGTCAGTTTCAAAAACTGATGCTAGATTATAGGGTTCCATTTCTAGGTTTTTGCTCACATCAGCAATAAATTTCTCCCAGTCATGGGGGTTGACATCGGGTAAAGCTACCGATGGGGGGGAACTCAACCACTCGGCCATGCGATGGCGTAACCTGATTTCTTGTTCCCTGGGTAAAATTTCGGCGATGGGAACCTCAATGGGATCAAAGAGTGTGACTGTAGAGTTGGATGTACCAAAATCCAATGCTAACCATCCGGGAAATCTTTTTTTTGGTTGGTTTTCAATATAGGGACTGGTTTCTATGGGGATGGTCACGGCTTCGGCCTCAATGATTTCTTCATCATCCATTAATGGTGACCAGAGATAACATGAAGCTTCAGTTTCCCGGGGTTCAGAAAGTACGGGATCTCCTAAAGCGTCAGAATCGAAATACTCAACACTTACGGACAAAGTACAATTAATTGGTTCTCGAAAAGGGCGAGTTAACTTACAAGGATATTGCTCTAATTGCCCGATTTGGGAAATTTTAGGAGTTACAGAATCAAATGGTTTATATGCTTTTTTAATTTGTAATGCTAATTCCTCCGGCGTACCGGTGACAATGCAATTAATTCTAGCAATGTGAGGGACATTATCCCCTGCTGCTAGCAGTTGGATGGTGGGTAGTTCCAAATATTCTTTTTCTTTAATATGCACTTGAAAATTAGGTGCGAGCCGAATCTCTACAGGCATTTATTTCTCCTGAAATTAATAATAAATTGCCAATTAAAATCTAGTATCTGTGGTTAAAGTTACCGAAAATGTACCGAACTAACTAGAAATATCGAAAATAGTAAACAATTAAGGCTTTGAACCCTAAACAATCAAGAATTTTTTGTAACTAGAAAATTATCCTCTTGATAAGAAATTGTGGCAACTTCTGCGAGAATCTGCAACCAATGGGGAATATTAACTTTAGCTGGGGAGCTTTCTGCCGCAATATATCTGAGTAAAGCCTCTTTTTTAGAAATATTTTGCATGCTGGGAATAATTTGATCTAAAATACCTTCTAGTTCAGCATTTATCTGCTGATTGACTTGGCTGACATATTGCACCAGATGCAGGCTAGCAGTTGTAATGATTTCATCTCGTAGTCGCAATACAAAAAGTTGGTGATTACCTGTTCTGGGTAAGTCTGGACTTTTTTCAGGAGACCAGTCAAAGATTTGACCAATATTGTGTTTTTCATCTCTACGGGCTAAGGGGAATATGATTTGGGGTGAAATTGATTGTTCTTTGCTATTAATTTCGGCGATAATTGCTTCTAGCCAGTGATTAGGGTCACATCCTAACAGCAACTTGTAAAAAATATCGGCTTCTTCTATACCAAATTCTGTTTCAATATCTTGTTCCATTTCTGGATTGAGATTAGTCTGCAAATAATCCCGCTGTGGGGCTATCTGCTGGGATAATTTATTTAATAAGTCGGCTAATGCTTGATGAATGCGCTCTCGGGCAAATTCTTCTAATTCCTTGACAGTTTTCACAAAAGCTGCATAAAAATCTTCACTCTTTGTAGGTAGGCTGCTATTAACTCTATTACCTCTGTCAAATAGTTTACCCGCTGCCCCTTTAAATTCCGCAATGGTGATATTACCATTGTTGGCTTTGTTAAATAGTAATGTCCACTCGTTCCAGTTGAGTATTTTAAATGTGAGTTCGTCTTTAACTACATCACTGACAATATTTCCCCACCGGTCTTTGAGTGGTTCTTTACCTAAATCTTTCTGGAAGTTGCGATAGGTTTTATCTAAACTTTCAATAGCAGACCGCAACTCAATGAGGTTGTGAGTATCGGATGTGGGAATACCTTGCTCGTGGATTTCGGTAATAATATTATTGAGGTATTCTTGTTGTAGCATTAAATTATCAGCAGCCCTATGGGTATCTTCATACAGCTGTTTTACTCCGTGATTGGCTACATGATTTTGAATTAATTCGCGTAGTTTGGCAATACCACCATCTTGGGCGAAGTAACTCAGTTGTCTACCTAAATGGCTCCGCGGATCAGATTCTAGCAGACGTGTGCTTAATAGTTGCCATTTTTGTTGCGATCGCCTAGACCGTTCCAGATAATCTGGATAATCTAAGTTAGTGAGAAATTCCGGTGAACCTGCTTTAACTTTACTAGAACGTTTTGCCAACTCAGCCAGTCCTAGTAGTGGGGATAACAAAACCATCCGTTCTTGTTCAATGATGAATGCACTAGCAGCATCAAGGGTTGTTTGCAGAACTTTCAATTTACTTAAAACATCGTCTTCTTTTACAGGTTCAGTATCTGTGATGAATTGGTCAAGTTCTCTTTCATGACCTTGACTATCTAAAGGTAACTGATCAAAACGACCCACCCCCACCAAAATTAAATCTTTGAGGTCTTGTCCTGGGCGTTGCTGCTGCATCATAGTAAAGATTTTATTGGCGCGATCGCTACCAGGGGTTTTCCCATTTAAAAGGATTAAAATTGTCTGTACTTCTGCTAGTTCCCGCAGTGATAAAAAGGTATCCCTAGCTCCAGAATTAGCAGCACCTAACCCAGGGAAGTCTAAGAGAATAAATTGGGAAGCACCGCTAAAATCCCAGATTTCCCGTGATATTTTCACTTCAATGTTGACACGGTGGATGAGTGAGAAGCTGTTATGTAATAATTTAGTTGTGAGGTTCTGGGGTGGGCTGGGTAATCGAATATGAGATGAGGGTAAGTCCTCAAACCGAAGAGTTTGGATAGCTAATGGCTGTTCAGGTAGCTGTAGCCCTTCACGGGCGATGTTACCATCAATTTGATAGTGGATACCACACATTGCTTGGCCATATGCTTGATAAGTGCGAAGGAATAATACCAACTCTCGTAATAAATAACGTAATTCTAAATTTTTGCTACTGTTCCATGCTTCTTCGCACCAGTTAATAATATCTTTGCCAGTCTTTAATGTTGACAGGGGTATAGGCGGTAGTCCAGATGCAGCACTGCGGCGACTTGCTTCCTGCAACATGAATTGCAGGCACTCATTCACCCCTTGATGAGAAAGATACTCTACCGTATAATTATTAGCCTGAGTAGTGACAAAGCCTGATTGTGGTACAATATGGATGGCTGTGACATTACCTGTAGTTGGGTTCTCACTAATTGGCAAAGCGTCAGCATATCCAATCAAGCTACCTAAAAGCAAAGTTTTACCGCTGCTGAATTCTCCCATGACCCCAATTCTAACTGGAGATGTGGCAAGTTCTACAGTTTTCTGTGCAGCTTCTCGGAGGCGCACAAGACAATCATCTAGCCTAGTGGGTATCCAATCTTCTTGTTTAGAAGGGTATTGGGGTACTGAGTCTAGTTTTTCCAAGATAAATTGTCCGTATGCTTTAAAACAATCTAATTGTTCCATTTCCATAGAAATTCTTTCCATGTCGCATCAATTTCTGTGAGCTTTATAACATAAAACAATCTAAATGGCAGATATTGATAAAAGTTATCATCATATTTTTCCTGAGTACCAGATTATTTAATACTGTGCATGGATTAATTCTACTGAGTTAAACAATTCTTAACCGGATGCTTATTTAAACAGTTAAAAATAAAAAAAATATCAGCAGAATAAATATTATTGAGGGAATATTCACAACTATGAAATTACTGACTTCTATGAACGAATATCTATCGCAGGTGTTCCATGAGATTTGCGCCCATGATGTTTATACTCTCAGCGGCTGTTTTATATTACACAATATGAGTTGTAGTAAGAATTAAACAAGTCCTTCCGGGTGATGTCTGGGTAAGGATGAGCCAAAAGTTACGGTTATTGTAGTGGGGGGGGAGTGTCTACGCAGCCACATTGACAGTATATTTCATCATATTTCATCTTCTTGTGGGGTATGCCAATAGGGGACAGGATACTGGCGTCAGAAGAATTTTACCATTTATACATTTATATATTACGTTTTTACCTACAATTTGCTGTATCATATTCAGATGTATGCTTGGATAAGTTAGAGGGTGCTATATATATTTCTTCTGTCGGCAGTTAATAGATTGATAGTTGAATGGGTGTAAAAGGATGATGTATGAAGATTATAACGCAGTTGATGCGGTAAATGAACTATTGAGGAAAATTAGAATTAAAGAAAGTCAATTAAGACTTGCTAAAACATCTAATCTGCTGTATACATCTGAAGTATTACAAAATCAAATATTAGAGTTACGGAAAGAATTATCCGATTCAGAGAACCCGGAAATTACAGCATTAATGAGTTTATTGGATGATTAAATGTTACAATCATGAATTCCAATAATATGCTAGAACAAAAACTGAGGCGTTGGGATGATGTGATCGCCAATCATCCCCATGAGCCTCAAGCCTATGTACAGAGGGGTATGGTTCATTTTCAGCTAGTAAATATTAATGCTTCTATTGCTGATTTTGACATAGCAGAAAAACTTGATCCCCGGTTAACACCATATTTGTGGCAAAGGGGACTAGCATATTATTATGCTGGTAGATTTGCAGAAGGCGCTAAACAGTTTGAGACAGATTTAACTGTGAATTTTCAAGATGTGGAAGAAACGGTTTGGCGCTATCTTTGTACTGCTGAAGCTGATGGTGTCACCGCGGCGCGTGAGTGTTTATTAGAAGTAAAAAATGACCCGCGATTGGTGATGCGGCGGGTATATGATTTGTATGCGGGGCGCTGTTCTCCCAATGTTTTAATTCAATTGGGTAAAAACGCAGATAAGCGTACTAAATTTTACAGTTATCTCTATGTGGGATTATATTTTCAGGCGGAAAAGCAACTGGAGTTAGCACAGCAATATATTAATCAAGCGGTTAGTAACAAGATTGATGATTATATGTGGTATCTAGCTTGTGTACATCAGAAGTTGCGATAAACACAGGATGACGTGAGTGATTGCAACTAGAGTGAGGGGAATTGTTGCTCTTGACTGGATTTGTAAAGATATTTATATTACTCTATACAAAAATTGATTGATTCCTGGCGATCGCATTAGCAATTGTTATGCAACTTATAAAAGTTTATAGCGATCGCTGGCGCTGCAAAACAATGTATAATTATTGCAGCCATATCAGAATCAAATATGAATAATCAAAGCAAATCAGTTGCAGGCACTGGTTAATTAATGGCATCTTAATATTCAAATTAACCAACGGTGTGATGACTATGACACTTGACAAAGATGATTAAAATCTTGCATCTTGCGGATATCCACATGGGGAGCGGTTTCTCCCATGGGCGCATGAATCCAGACACAGGACTAAATACACGGTTAGAGGATTTTGTCAAGACTTTATCCGGATGTATTGACCGGGCGCTACAAGACCCGGTAGATCTAGTCTTATTTGGCGGTGATGCGTTCCCGGATGCTACCCCACCGCCATATGTACAAGAAGCCTTTGCAAGTCAGTTTCGCCGCCTGGTTGATGCAGATATTCCTACAGTGCTGTTGGTGGGGAACCATGACCAACATTCTCAAGGAACCGGAGGCGCAAGTTTAAATATTTATCGCACTTTAGGGGTGCGGGGGTTTTTGGTGGGTGATACTTTAACCACTCACTGTATTAATACCCCTAGTGGTAAGGTGCAGGTGATTACTTTACCTTGGCTGACTCGTTCTACGTTGATGACCCGTCAGGAAACTAAAAATGCTTCTTTGGCTGAGGTAAACGAAATGTTAACACAACGTCTACAAGTGGTTTTGGAGGGAGAAATTCGCCGCCTTGACCCTGATGTTCCTACTGTGCTTTTGGCTCATTTGATGGCTGATAATGCTACTTTGGGCGCTGAACGCCTTTTAGCGGTGGGGAAGGGTTTTACTTTACCCCTATCTTTACTGACGCGACCTTGTTTTGATTACGTGGCTTTAGGACATGTTCACTGTCACCAGAATTTAAATAAGTCTAATAACCCACCTGTCATTTATCCGGGAAGTATTGAACGGGTCGATTTTAGTGAGGAAAAAGAAGATAAGGGCTATGTAATTATAGAGTTGGAGCGGGGAAGAGCTAATTGGGAATTTTGCCCTTTACCTGTGCGGAGTTTCCGCACTATTGAGGTGGATATATCACAAGCAGATGATCCTCAAGCTGCTTTAATCAAGGCGATCGCTAAATATAATATTGAAGATGCTGTGGTGCGGTTAATTTATCAAATCCGCTCGGAACAGATGGATGTCATTGATACTGCGGCTATTCATGGAGCTTTAAGTTTAGCTCACAATTACACAATTAAAGCAGAATTAGTCAGCCAATTGGCGCGTCCGAGAATTCCAGAATTAACCGCTAGTAGCAGTATTGACCCCAGGTCGGCCTTGCAAACTTACCTAAATAATCGTGAAGATTTAAAGGATATTGCTGCATCTATGTTGGAAGCAGCAGAAAATTTACTCGCTGATGATGTGGTAGTCTTTTAATGCTGGGGCGATCGCTGTGTGCTTTAATGATGAGAAAAGAGTGCTTGAATAATTGTGCTAGAGGAAGCCTTACCAAAATCAACCATATCTCAACAGCGCCTAGCACCTCAGCGTTGGCAAATTTATCGCCAGCAACCAGAATGCGCCGCTAGTCTGGCGGGGGTAACTAATGTTGCACCTATTATCGCCCAAATACTAATTAATCGTGGCATTACTACCCCAGAAGCAGCACAAGGGTTCTTAAATCCTGAGTCCTTAAATTTACCTTCGCCTTTAGAAGAATTTCCTGACTTGGCGATTAGTTTGGATTTATTGCAGCAAGCGATCGCATCCCATGGTAAAATATCCATCTGTGGTGACTATGATGCCGATGGTATGACTAGCACGGCTTTACTGTTGCGTAGTCTGCGGAGTTTTGGGGCTGATGTGAATTACGCCATCCCTAGTCGGATGCGTGATGGTTATGGGATTAATCAACGCATTGTTGAAGAGTTTCACGATGAAGGTATAAACCTAATTCTGACTGTGGATAATGGGATTTCCGCTTATGAACCCATAGCCAGAGCCAGAGAACTTGGTATGAATGTGATTGTCACCGACCACCACGACATCCCCCCCAAATTACCTCCAGCTAACGCCATCCTGAACCCCAAACTAATTGCAGAGTCTTCACCTTATCGGGGTGTGGCGGGTGTGGGTGTTGCTTATATTTTAGCAGTATCTCTAGGGCAACGGTTGGGAGCGATTAAAGGCTTAGTGCAGCCCATGTTGGCTTTATTTACCCTAGGTACAATCGCTGATTTAGCACCTTTAATAGGTGTAAATCGTCGCTGGGTAAAACGTGGATTAAAACATTTACCTCAGTCTAATTTACCAGGGATTAAAGCCCTAATTCAGGTGGCTGGTTTGCAGGTCAGGGAAGAGGGACAAGGGGAACTATTCCCAGGGGGAAATACTTCTTCTAAATCTTTAAAACCAGAAGATATCGGCTTTCGCTTGGGACCACGAATTAATGCTATTGGTCGTATTGGTGACCCTCAGACGGTGATTTCATTACTAACTACCGATGATATGACGGTAGCCTTAGAATGTGCGCAGCAGTGTGAGCTAACTAACACTAGTCGTCAGCAGATGTGCGAGGTAATTGAACAACAAGCGATCGCTTATGTAGAGGAGTGGTTTGTTTCTACTCTCCCAAAATACCGGGTATTAGTGGTTGTACAACCTGATTGGCATCATGGTGTAATTGGTATTGTCGCCTCTCGCTTGGTGGAGCGCTACGGTGTGCCTGTGTTTATTGGCACTTATGAAGCTGGTGGACATATTCGCGGTTCCGCTCGTGGTATTCCTGAGTTTAACGTGTTTGAAGCGTTACAATATTGTCAGGGTTTACTGGGTAAGTTTGGCGGACATAAGGCAGCCGGGGGTTTTTCTTTGGCAGCAGATAATTTAGACTTATTGCGATCACGATTATCTGAGTTTGCTAATCACTGTCTAGAACTACACCACCTCAAGCCACTAGTTAAAATTGATGCTGAAGTTGACCTGAGTCAAATCAATCAGCAGCTCTACCAAGAACTAAATGCTCTTCATCCTTGTGGGATGGAAAACCCAGACCCCTTATTCTCGACAGGGAATGTACAAGTGATTTCCCAGCAAATTGTTGGTAAAGGTCACATTAAATTAACACTCAGTCAAACTATTAATCATCAAGAGTATAAAATCAAAGCGATCGCCTGGAGGTGGGGAGACTACTTCCCCCTACCGCCACGATTAGATATTGCCTACAAGTTACGAGAAAATTACTTTAATGGTACTACTACCATTGAGTTGGAGTTAGTCGGTGTCAGACCATCGTCAGCTTAGGATGAGCTCAACCAAGGTATGAAAAGCTTATCCAAGCTGTCTTTCAGCCTCTGGTGGTCATGATTTCGGAGTTATAAGTTTCAAAACTGATAACTCCGGATATCACAGTCCTACAGGTCGCCGTTGCGAAATGCCAGTACAAAGATTACCACCGGACCAGCAATGAGGATTAGTCCTACAGAAACTAACTGGAAGATAACTTCCCAATTGATACTGCTCAAAGCGTCAAACATTTTTCCCTGATCCCCTTAACTTTTGAAAAACACAGTCACTCAATTGCAAAACTCGCAATTTATCATATCTGGCTTGGGGCTGTTACATTTAATTTACTTAACAAAACTATAGGAAAGTCCATAAAATGGCAAACTGGCAATGTGTGAAACAATGTGGCGCCTGCTGTAATCTTGAACCCGCAGATCGTCCAGATTTAGAGGAGTATCTTACACCGGCAGAATTAGAGCTATACCTGAGTATGGTGGGCGAGGGGGGATGGTGCGTTAACTTTGACCATGACAGCCGAGAATGCAGTATATATGCCAATCGTCCCCGTTTTTGCCGTGTAGAGGCAGATATATTTGAGGATATGTATGGAATTGAACCCGAAGAACTCAATGATTTTGCTATTGACTGCTGTCGTGAGCAAATAGAGGGAGTCTATGGCGATCGCAGTTTGGAAATTATCCGGTTTAATCAAGCCGTGGGATTCTGAATTTATGTCACTTTCTGCAATGGCCTTGCAATTTATCAAGATCATCTGAGAAGATGAGAGAATTATGAAAGACCTTCAGAAAACTACCGCCCGTGAAACTTGACTCTGTACCGATAAATTCTGTCACTGCTGAGACTGACAACCAGCCAGAAATCAAAGACAGGGATTCATCTGACCTAACTGTAGTTACAGATAGTCCCAAACAGCAGGAGTCGGTGGTGGCAACTTTTGCTACTACCTTCCTGACTATATTTTTGGCAGAAATTGGAGATAAAACCCAGCTATCCACCTTATTAATGAGTGCAGAATCTCATGCGCCCTGGGTAGTTTTTATTGGTGCTGGAGTAGCCCTAATTACTACTAGTCTATTAGGCGTGCTTTTAGGGGGTTGGATTGCTAATCGCCTCAGTCCCAAAGTCGTAGAAAAATCAGCCGGGATGATGTTATTGCTGATTTCTGTCATGCTGTTTTGGGATGTATTTCATAATTAACTAACTCACCCCCCCACTCTCTAACTATCCACAAACTTATGGACTGGCATCTTTTAGGACTGAGCTTTATTACTGTATTTCTCTCAGAATTAGGTGATAAAAGTCAATTAGCTGCGATCGCACTTTCTGGGCGTTCCCAATCTCGGCAAGCGGTATTTTTTGGTACTGCTGGCGCGCTATTGCTCACCAGCTTTTTGGGAGCAATAGCCGGGGGCGCTGTGGCGGAATTATTACCGACGCGCTTATTAAAGGCGATCGCGGCTGTAGGGTTTGCAGTTCTGGCTGCGCGTTTGCTATTGTTTAGCGAAGCCTCAACCGATGCTGAATAAGGCAATTTCAGATTACACAGAACCTACTAAACTTGCTGTTGCCAGTAGCCCTTTAAAAGTGCTCCTGCAGCTAATACTTTGAGCATTTCTAGGAAAAAATAACCACCGTGTAGTAAATTCATTTCCCCTGGAATTGTGGCGGTTGTGGCAAACAAGTTGAGATTAACACCCACAGCGCACATTTGCGGAGTCAAGAAATAGGTATCCACTAAGGTGACAGCAAGTAACATGACCGCAAATACAATCACCCTAGGATTCCAGCGCGATTTGGCTTGACTCAAAGCCAGTACGCCAGTTAATACTACAGCAGCCGATAATAATTCCATGCGATTAAAGTTCCAAAAAATCGCATAACCTGCTGTGGCAAAGTCTGTTTGACTCATCATACCAGAAAGGTAGAGGCTAGGCATGATTACCCAGTCTAGAACTAGACTAGAACTCAACCAAAAGCCCAAAGCCAAGATGATAGCCGTTTCCCAAGTTGGGCGCTTGAATTCAACTGTAGATATGGTATTCATAAAAAATAATAATTGCTGTCCTTCTATTTTCAGAGTTTAACTGAAAAAGTAGTTCTCACTACAGTTATAAATTATCTGTTACAAATAGCTTGATAACTTCAAAAAGTAATGATTTTTATCTTTTTGTCGTATTAATAAATAATATGAATTTTTGTTAATACAACAAAAATTCAATTGTTTATTAGTTTCTCCCCGTAACCTACACTCAAGTCGGGGAAAATACCCGCAGCTTAATTTACCGTAATGGATCAAACTAAGTTGCCTTCCTATGTAAGATATAATTACATAATTCGCAAAATCCTTCTCCTTCAGCAGACTGGGTAATATAACTAGGTTGATGTTCTAGCTGGTGTGCATATTGCATGACATTGGCTACACCCACGGAAATAGGAAACTGACTTTGATTGAATAAACTTTGATCATTGGGACTATCACCAACAGTGACCACTTGCTTGGGTGAAATTTCAGGTAAGTATACTTGCAAAACTTGCAATAATCCTATAGCTTTATCTTGTTCTTGAGGTTTAATGTGACACTGCACAGTACTATAAGTAAATCCCCAGCCCCTTTGTTGACAAAGATTACCCAGTCTTTGTAATTCCTCTGGAGTCAAAGCCCCGATGTTAAAAGTCCAATCTGTGACCCGGAAACGATTGTCCGCTGATTCCTCAATTTGAGGAAAGATTGTTTTTAAGAACTCAAAAGTGACAGCTAAACTGTGGCGATGGGCTTTTAAGTCCTGAATGGCTGTTAAGGTTACTGGTTCCTCCTTCCCAGATGGATAAAATAAACCACCGTTTTCGGCGATCGCACCGATAACAGGCATCAAGTGGCTTACTCCACTCATCCATCCTGCGGAACGCCCAGTCACAATTAATACTTTTACGTCCGCAGATGCTAGCTTTTCTAAAGCTTGCAGTATTGTAGTGGAAAATTTGCCTCCTTGAGTGAGAGTACCATCCATATCTGTGGCAACAAGGGCAATATTAGTGAATGAAGCCTCAGACAGTGGTTTGAGCCGACTATACATAGTGCGTTTTCCATCAGCGGTAAAAAATAACTATCATACAGCTGATGGAAACCAAATTAATGCTTGTCACTGTTAATTACTGTTTGAGAATCACGAGCTAAAAGACCATCTTCCATTTCCACAATGCGATCGGCTATATCTAAGATGCGGTTATCATGAGTCACTAGCAAGATAGAAGTTCCTTGTTCTTTAGCCAGACCCTGCATGATTTCCACCACATCCCGTCCTGATTGTTTGTCTAAAGCCGCCGTTGGTTCGTCTGCTAGCACCAATGGAGGATTATTGACAAGAGCCCGGGCGATCGCTATTCTTTGTTTTTGTCCTCCAGAAAGGCTCTCTGGGTAGTAACTCACTTTGTCCTTTAAACCCACTGCACTCAGCATAGCTTCTGACTTAGAAATTGCCTCATGGGGAGTGACATGATCACTCAATTCCACCGCCATCTGTACATTTTGTCTAGCACTTAAGAAACCCAACAAATTGTGAGCTTGAAAAATATAACCGATATTACGGCGAATTTTTACTAGTTGATTTTGACTAGCGCCAGACATTTCTACATCTAAAAACTTGAGGCTTCCCTGTTGTACAGACCGCAAACCACCAATCAAGCTTAGTAAGGTTGTTTTACCTGAACCTGATGGACCAGTCATAATCACAATTTCCCCCGGGTAAATCTCTAGGTTAATGTCGAATAAAATTTGTTTCCTGAGCGCGCCTTTGCCATAGTAGTGATTGAGATTTTTTATAGCAATTACAGGTTCTTGTCTCATATTTAGGTGGGTGAGTAGGTGTTAGGATTTCCGTCTCAGAACTGTAGTGCCTGTAAATACTGAATATATATCAAGTACCAATTATAAATCGAAATTCTGCATCTAGATCGAGAATTTCGATTTATTTTGAAATTAAAAGATGTCTGCTGGATCAGCAGAACGTAATTTACGTACAGCGATCGCACCAGAGATAAAACACATAAGTATAGTTAAAATTAACACAGTTATTGCCCGACTATAACTCATAAAGATGGGTAGTAGTGTAGCTTCTCTAGCCCTAGAGTAGAGGAACATAGCAAAAATCCATCCTGGAGCATATCCTAAACAAGCTAATAAAAATGCTTCTTGGAGTATGACCATCAACAAGTATTTCTGTGTATAACCTATTGCCTTTAAAGTTGCATATTCTGACAAATGATCGGAAACCTCAGTATAAAGGATTTGATAAACAATTACAGTACCGACAATGAAGCCCATTATCGTACCTAAACTGAATATAAATCCAATAGCAGTACTAGTTGCCCAGTAATTGCGCTCAAAATCAATAAACTCTTGTTTCGTTAAGACATTAACATCTTGAGGTAAATGATTACGCAATTGTTGAGCGACAACATTAGGATTTTGTCCTGCTCTTAATCTAATCAGACCAATATCAATCAATCCTCTTTGGCGGTTTCTAAATATCCGCAGAAAATTAACATCACTGGTAATTAAATTACCATCTGCCCCAAAAGATGTACCTAAAGTAAATAATCCACCTACTTTAACTCGTCTTCTTTGTACTTCGGCGATTAAAGTATTTCCTCCCTTGAATTGGGAAGCAATGGGGCCATATTCCTCCCGCGAAGAACGGTCAAATAAAACTACATCAGGCTGTTTCAATTGCTCCAAGTGACTTTGAACACCAGGTAAATCAAACAGATTAGATTCTGGATTCATGCCAAATATGAGAATACTCCGAGGACGACCTGTAATAGGATTCCTCCAGGTTGTATAATCCAAATATATCGGATGCACCGACTCTACCGCTTGTAATTCTAAGGCTTTATACAATCTCCTTTGAGAAAATTGTTCCATGGCTAATAAAGCATTAGATTGTTGGTTAATTAAAACAATGTCCCCATTTAAGCTACTATGTAACCGCACATTACTATAATAGAGAGCATCCCGGAAACCAATTTGCATAAACATCAAAATATCAGCAAAGGCAATTCCTGCCAAAGCGACAGCTAGGCGACTTTTGTCTCTGGTCAGTTGCAGCCAAGACAGGGGTATTTTACGAGCCATTATGCTTAATTAAGAAAGCTGTTCAAGGAATTAGGGATGGCAAGATTCCAGCAAAAACCTGAAATCTTTGATAGGTTAAATTCTTCTTTTCGCATTGGTGTTAATGCTCAATCAGAACTGATTCCTTTATTAATTTGGGTAATTACTTTAGCATTGGTAAAACCAGAAACTCGCTCACTATGTTCTGGAGTCAGGGAAATTCTCACTTCCACAACTCTAGCGTCTACATCTGCTACCGGGTCTGTACTCAAGATGTCTTTTTTGCCGATTTTTCTGCCAATTTCTGTGACAGTTCCTTTTAATTCCCCAATAAATGCTCCATTTTCGCTGGTGATACTAGCAGTTTGACCTATCCGCACTTGAGCAATACTGTCTTCTGAGACCTCAGCAACAACAGTCATCTCATTAGTTTCTCCTATCTCAGCAATACCATTGGCGCTGATAGCTTCTCCTGATTTTGTATGCACTGCTAAAATCTCTCCAGCAATGGGCGCTTGAACATAACTTAATTTCAGTTCTGCTTCTGCTCTTTTGAGATTAGCCAGAGCATTACTAACTTGAGCTTCTCCCCTTTGAACATCAGTAGGGCCGAATTCTTGAATTCTCCTGAGTCTGGCTTTTTGTTCGTCAATTTGACTTTGCAAAGCCATGATGGTTTTATCGCGGTTGACTTTGGCTTCCACCAGCTGCTGTTGCAAGGTGGTGATAGTTTTTACCTGGTTGGCTCTGGCCTCAGCCAGTTGTTGTCGTAAAGTCGCCTCTACCTGTCGCAGGGTAGCTTGGGTTTCAATAACTTGCTGATTGGAAGTTACCGCAGCCAATGTTCTTCTATCCCTCTCCTGCTGGGAAATAGCACCTTCACGGTATAACATCTCATATCTGGAAGCATCAACCGCAGCATTGCGCTGTTCAGCTTGAATGCGTTGGATACTTGCTCTTAAACTGTCTTGTTGTCCTCTCAGTTCAGCTTCTAGACGATTCACTGTTGCTTGTAGAGCCAGTTTTTCTCCACTCAACTGGGCTGCTATGCGAGCAATCATCGCTTGTTGAGCATCGCTTTCTCCGTTTAACTCAGCTTGTAAACGAGCAATCACTGCTGTTTGAGCTTCCAGATCTCTGGGGGAGCCAACTCTGACTTGGGCTAAATTAGCCCGCGCTTCTTGCAGTCTGGCTTTTGCTTCCTCCACTGCTGCTAGTTGGGTGTCATGGTTGTCTAAAATTGCCACCATTTGACCTTTTCTTACCCGCTCACCTTCTCTCACAAAGATCTGCCGCACCCGTGAGGAAGATTGCAATCCAGCTGCAGGCGCAGAGAGTTTTAAAACCTGTCCTTTTGGTTCTAAACGCCCCACAGCGCTAATGCTGTTAGTCATTGGCTTGATGGGTACAGAGGAGCCTAGTTTTTTTAGCTGCTCCACTTTAGCTGTAGTTAGTAGCCCAGCAGCGATGAGAATTGGTAAGGCTACAGCAATACCCCACCAAATCTTAGGTTGTTCCGATTCCAGTAGCAGCTCTGTTGAGCTTGGCTTCTCAGTCACCCTTGACATGGTTGTTGCCTGTTTGTTGAATTGTGCTTATAGAAATAAAAAAACCGAATCAGCGGTTGCTATACCTGAAGATGCGTGAGACTTTACCTATGTTTTGTTTCTCGGTTTCTATGCATTACACTCTTTTTTCAAATTGGGATGACAGCCCATTTCATGTGCATGAGCTACCCAGGGTAGGGAAGATGCCTAATCGAAAATATTGATGGTATTAAGATGTGTAGTTCATTTACTTCCAGCCTTTTTCAGGCTAATGAAATACACACCAATTTGTTCCGGTGTTCCCTGAAACTAAAAAACTTTGTACCTCACGACCATGGGAAATGCTATCAACAAAAATAAAAGTGCTGTAAATTCAATCCCATAGTTTTTACTCACTAGCACGCTGATAATTGCTAAAAATCTCCTATCTGATGCACCCTCAACCCTAGATATGTCTAACATGATGCAGTGTTATTGCAAGTTACATCTGCCAACTCTCAGGATGATTGCAGCCTGGTATAAATTTATTAAATGAAATTCGCCATCGCCTATTTACCCGGAAAATATCCCTATTTTTTGGCTTTTTCGCCCCTATACTCACAGTTTATCAAAGAAATTTTCTGCTAACAAAGTGAGCATTTTTTAATACCAATTCTCTGTGAATTTTTGGGAATAAGCGATGATTATTGCCAGCCATTGCCCTTGATTCCACCATAAACACCAATACCACAGGCTCACAAACCAAGGCTATATATACAGGTTAATTAGGCACACCTTGATTCAAAAATGTTAGTCAATGATCTGCTACCAAGATATATCAAAAACACAATTCCTAACATTACGGTTTCCTTAAATTTTCTTTCAACTAATTAGTAGGTTTTTTACCTGTTCCTTGATATGGCGAATATTTCTAGACTTTGCTACTTTTGTCTAACTCCATTCAAGTTTCTTTGCATAAATTCTACATTCATCAGTTATGAGAAAAGGTAACGGAACCTACAGATGGGGAGATTAACAACACTTGACATAGTATCTCCCCTCTGCTACAATAACTATTCTTGTAAGTCAAATAAGACTGTGGTCATATAATTTTCGGCCCAGTCTGAACCAAAGGCTTTTTCTAGTACCCGGCGGGTTTTATCGTTTTGTTGCTGTTGGGTGCAGTATTCCCGTTGTCCTGCTAGGATTTGCAGTGATTTTTCTGGTGAAACTGGACTGGAATCTATGGCTTGGGTACAATGAATCTCTAAAAGGTCTTGGACACGAGACAGAAACATTTTCTCTTCTCCTGGGGAAACAGGACGAACAAAAATGCAAAATTCCGAGAATATATGACCCCACTCGGGTAATTGACGGGGTTGGGAAAACTTCACATCTGTGAGTGCTGTTAGTTTGGTATTGTATGATTCTGGTAACTTACCTTTTAAGTCTACGGGAGATAGGTCTGCGATCGCCGCACTAATTTGACCTCGACCCCCAACTAAGTCACAACCAAACATTGGTAAGTCATATTCTGGACGGGGAAACATTACACAATGCAAAATATCTAGCATAGTTCCCACCCTTGCTAGTTCTAAGTGCATTTTGCGGAATTGAGTTGTTTGATAACAGCGATTTTCTATGATTAGTTTTTCGCCTTCTAATCTACCTTCTACATAACCCAGTTCAGCAGGTAATTGGTAAGGTGATAGTTCTAAGTGTTTATGCCAAACAGCCTCAATACAATCCGCTAGTTGATGAATTAAGGGATGTTGTTGTTCTCGCAGCGAAGTAGTAGGAGTAAATGACATTTTTTTTGAGCAAATTCAATCCTAGGGTTAATTGTCAGTCTACCTTCTGCTGTCACACTTGGGTTCTGGGAATTTGAGCCAGTATTTTTTGGTTTCTCCCCCAGACGCACCAGTCCAGGGAGGCACAAAATTTTAATTTAGCAGCGGTTAATGCCAGAAATCAGTAACTTCGTATCCCAAATCTTCTAGCATCTGCCGCAGCAGAGGTAAACTCAGTCCAATGACATTGCTGTGACAACCGGCGATTTTTTCCACGAATAAACTACCAAACCCCTCCAGGGCGAAAGCCCCCGCACACCTGAGAGGTTCTCCTGTAGCGACATAGGCTTGAATTGTGCGATCGCTCATTTTAGCGAAATATACTCTTGTTACCTGACACCTAACTAAAGTCCGATGTTGGTAGAGGTCAATTAACACATGACCAGTATACAGGTCGCCGAATTTACCTTGCATTAATTGCCAACGGGCCATAGCTTCAGCATCATCGGCTGGCTTACCATAAATTTTACCATCCACAGCCAAAACCGAATCACAACCCATAATCAAAGCTGATTCAAACTGTGGAACTACAGTTTCCGCCTTGCGTTGTGCGAGAAGTTGGACTAATTCTGCTGGTTCATTGACTTGAATTTGCGACTCATCAAAATCACTAGGTCTAACTATCACTTTCATCCCAACAGTTTGCAGCAAGCGGTGGCGGGCTTGGGAAGCTGAAGCGAGTACAAATTGAGGTGTTGTCATAAGACTTTTGCTAAAATATGGCAGTCAAAACCACAGAAACTAAAAGAAATGCTGGCGGGGAGCATGACTTGCGTGTATTACAGCTCCCCATACTATAGTCAGTTGTATTTAGTCCAGGGGAGAAATTACCTTGTTAATACACCGAGAAAGAATTTACAACATTTGCCATCAAGCCTTTAACCCTCTGCCAACGCCTTTCGGGAATTGATGCATTAAAGGTAAACAATTTACCACGGCTGACAGCAACACTGGCGACATTATGTCTGTCTTCCAGATTAGGAAGTTTTACCTCATACTCTAGAATATAGTATGTTTTCCCATTAGATTCTCGTTGCAAAGCGTTGACTAATTCCGCCGAACGACCAGACTCTGGGGGAGCAAGAACCGCTTTTCCTAATTTGTATCCTATTTCTGTGGGTGTTCCCAGTTCTGTCAAATCTTGATCATCAGGAACCGGGCTAATAACTACAGAAACATTTTCAGATATTTCTATCAAATCGTGGAACACTACATCAGGGCCATTGTCAACTTTAACTTGTAACCAGCCATTAGGGTATAAAAACTCATAACCATCATAAGAGTCTACAAAACTTTTCAGTCCGGCTGCGGCAGCTACACCAGGATTACTGAGGCTGATACTCAAAACTAATAGCAAAATAAATACAATTCTTTTCCACATTTGTTAAGATTCCTGTAGTCGGGGGAAAAAATCAGACAAGCCTGATTTCTGGTTTTTATCTTTGTCAGGGCGTTTGGGGGAGCTATGAGACTCACACCTTAATCTTTAACTCAGTTTAGGATACATGGAGGCACTCATGCTAATTTTACGGCTCGTGATGACTAAAGACCCTGGGGTTAACTCCAGGGGTTAAAATTCCGGGAAAACAGCCCAATATGAACTAATAAATCTATAATTAGTGTTTATATAGCCTTTTTCAGGCTCTTGAAGTACACACCAATTCCCTGTTCCCTCAAACTAAAAAAAATGTACCTCACGATCATGGGAAATGCTATAGTGAGAATTTTAAGATTGGAAGCTAATAGCTGATAGATCACGATGGATCTTGAAAATTGCTACAATTTCTTGGGTTTAAAGTCAGGAGCCTCTTTGGCTGACATCAAAGCGTCTTACAGACGATTGGCACAGCAATATCATCCCGATGTTAATCCCAATGACATCAAAACTAAAGATAAGTTTATTGCCTTAACAGAAGCTTACAAGTTCCTCTTAACGGTAGTTCCTGCTGAGGATATCTCCCCACCGTCAAGTAATTCTTCTGAGTCCGGGCGTAATCATATCAAATCCAGACCTGCCCAAAAACCGCCCACCACAAGCGTTAGATTAGAAAAGCCCCCAAGAGCAAAGCCGCCTAATATTGCCGAAATAGAACAGCGCCTGAAGTGGAAGACTTATGAACAGCTGCAACGATTTCTCAAGGAAAAAAGATTTTCCCAAGCGATCGCCCTAGTGGAAGCTTTAGCAGCACGGTTACCCACAGATAAAGAAGTTCGCCAATGGCAAGCCGTCGCTTATCAAATCTGGGGACGGGTTTTAATCTCCCAAAATCAATTGTTAAAAGCGAGAATTTAT
The DNA here is from genome assembly GCF_029891675.1 of Anabaenopsis tanganyikae CS-531. Classification (NCBI taxonomy): domain Bacteria; kingdom Bacillati; phylum Cyanobacteriota; class Cyanophyceae; order Nostocales; family Nodulariaceae; genus Anabaenopsis; species Anabaenopsis tanganyikae. Next base: position 25,501 of record NZ_JANQDF010000005.1, on the reverse strand, counting down.
CTCAAAAAAGCTCTGAATACAGATCATAATAATCAGACTCTCTGGCGGGAAGTCCAACAAGACTTCCAAAAATTAGAGCAGCTTTGTTTTTAATCCCCTATGTGGATTTATGGCAGATAATTCAGTAATTACACTGTTATGATAGAGTGACATTTATCATTTTTTACTCATAGCTTCACCTAGCCGCATTAGTCCTGGGGAACAATCAAACCTGTCTAGGTGAATTTCAATTAAAGAAACACATTCAGTATTCACCTTGGCTTGAGCTAAAGCTATCTCTAATTCCCCTTCTGTAGACACTTCACAACTCCAACTTTCGCCAAATATTTGTGGTATTTGATGATACTTCCATGGTTGGATATCATTATAAAGGCCATCTTTAATGACGCGCTCAATGGTATAACCATCATTATTAATGAGGAAAATAATCGGGTTCAGCCGATGGCGGATAATGGTGGATAGTTCTTGAGCAGTCATTTGAAAAGCTCCATCTCCCACAAAAATTATCGGGCGGCGATCGCGATCGGCCATAGCGGCACCCAAACAAGCAGGGATAGAATAACCAATCGATAAATAAAAGGCTTGGCCAATAAAATCTGTCTCTTCAGGCATTAATAAATCCATTGTAGAGATAATTGCATCTCCAGTATCAGAAATGACAATACAAGCATCTTCTAGAAAATGGTTGATGCGTTCATAAAACCGCCCATTAGTCAGTTTGTTTTCAGGTTGGGGTGTAAAACTGGTGGCGATGACATCCGCAGCAGGGGTAAAGTCTAAAGTTTGAGCATCTTTTTTGTGTAGCTTGTTAATTAAACCATCAATGAAATCTCCCAGATAAACAGGTTGGTAAAAATGATGCTTAATCTTGACCTTCTCTGAGTTAGCATTAATTAACTTGTGGGCATTCAGGTCAGCTGTATATATGCCCAAATTCATATCAGACATAATTGCACCCAGACACAATACACAGTCAGCGGTTTCGATGCGTTGACGCACATTATCTCGACTCAAAGCACCTACATAATTGCCAATAAATTGGGGGTGCATCTCAGAAATGCAAGATTTACCCAGCATGGTTGTAGCTACCGGGTAACCAGTAGTTGCTAAAAGTTGCAACAGTTGCTTTTCCAGATTAAATCTATGAAACTCCACACCGGCTAAAATTACGGGGAGGTGTGCTTTGTTCAATAATTCTACTGCTTCTTCTACGGCTTCTTCTAAAGCTTCTGGTAATGTTTCTGGGGTTGTTAACTTCAATGAAGAATAGAGCTTACCCTGGGGAACATGGCAAGGTTGATGTACTAAATCCAGGGGAATTTCAATATAAACAGGTCGTTTGTAGTGGAGACAAGCCGCCAGAGCTTGGTCAATTTGATTTGCGGCTTGACTGGCTATAGTCAGACTGACAGCAGCAACTGTGATTTTTTCCATAATGGACAGTTGCAGGTTATAGTCTCCCGTGGTGTGGTGTAGAAGCAAGTTAGTTTTCTTCACCGAACTATTAGGCGCACCACTAATGACTACCAGAGGAACCCTTTCCGCATAAGCGCCAACTACCGCATTAACTAAGCTAAAGCCACCCACACCGTAGGTAATACAAACAGCACCTAAACCTTTAACCCGTGCGTAGGCATCTGCTGCATAACCGGCATTGAGTTCATTACAGTTACAAATTAAATTTATAGGAGTTTGGGTTAAAACATCCATCAAGTCTAAAACATAATCTCCTGGCACGCCAAATATATGTTGAACACCGAGGCTGTGTAATCGATGAAATAAATATTCACTAACTGTGGTCATGGTAGTAGGAAATTAGTTAATCATTAATATTATTTATGCCCATTTATACTTAGAGAAACAGCCTGTATATTATACAGGATATTTGATTTGATTGAGTTACACCAGTGGGGGCAGGATGCATATATCACAATATTTTTACAATTAATATCTATATCTCATATAAGTAGAATATATTGTATATATAATCACAAAATTATCATATTGACAATCCAGAGTTTTTTGCTGGATATTTCAGCCCAGAAAGGAGCCGGAGGTTAAAACCCCTATCTCATGGCGCTAAGGTTTTACACTTGTGGGAGTTGAGGGTAGGTGAAGAAAAGTTTTTTACCTCACCCCTGTTTACCTGTGATTAGAGTCTTGGGAGTGAGGTTGTGTATTTTATGCAGCATTCCTAAGCGGCTTCAATTAAGGCGCTCCAGTCAGCAGGTAGGCGGGATGTTAATTCCTGGATTTTGTCTTTGACAGCTTCTTTGGTGACTCGCAGAGTTTCCTGAATTAGCTCACTAGCTTGAATATCATCTAACTTGAATTGTTCGCAAATCACAGCAATATACTCATCAGCGGAAATAGGCAGCTTTCTGACTTGGTGGGAGTGCAGTCTTTGATAGTTAAGAGGCTCAGGAAGGTTGTCGGTGAGTTGGTGTGCTTGTTCTTCGTCTAGTTTGCTGGCTAAAATTCCCAGAACTGCTTTGACGGCTGCATCAGCTGTTTCTCTATCTGGGATGAAGGAGAGTTTACCCGCAGCATCGAGAAATTGTTCATATTCCATTGTGTCCCTCGTTGAATTTGTATAATAATTCTTTGGTAAATCAATTAAACTCGGACTTCTTCAGGCCAGAGTTCTCGTAATGCTGGGGGCATCATATTAATCACATCGTCAATTTCGCCTCTGGTGATCCGTTCAGCTAGTAGCTGGAATACGGCACGGACTACACTTTCTGCGTCTATGTCTGGTTCGGTTCTGCGGAAGTCATCACGGATATGCTGTAAAAATGCTTCTTTATTCCTTTCTTTGGTGGGGGTGGCTCCGGGTCGCCAGTTTTCGTAATAAAACCCCCCTAGGAGGATGGGTAACTGCGCTCCTAAATGTGCTGCTTCTGGTACGGTTAGGCGATCGCGCAGAGCGTGCAATGTGGAACGCAAGGCTTGAAAGACCTGGTGTTTACTTTCCCAGCCTAGTTTATTACACAGGTCATTGACCCAAGGAATTGTAGTTTGAACTGTCGTATCAAAGATATCCAGTCCTGTGATTGTCATATTGATGGCTCCTGTCAAGTGCCTTGATTTGGCAAGGGTGGGGATTTAGGGCACAACTCCCGACTCTATTGGATTTCAAGGCTTTTTATGTCCTTTAGTCCATCCTAATTAGTCAGCAATTCTTTCTCCTCTGACTAATGGGGTGTCATTCCTGATTTACGGCTCTATCTCAGGGATTTTTTCCCTGTTAAAACATACTGTGATTTAAATTACACCATTATACCCGACTATTTTTATCGGGTATGTTTGACGGGTATTTTGAGTCGTGTTAGCATCAACTCACAGTTGACTGACAAAACAGGGAAGGCTTCATTTATGACTCAGGCAATCACCAAAGATACCCAATCAACAACCTCGACTTTAAAAGCTTTAAAGTGTAAAGAATGTGGTGCGGAATACGAACTTAAAGCCAGTCATGTTTGTGAGTTATGCTTTGGTCCACTGGAAGTTAAGTATGACTACAGTGAGTTGCGGCTGAGTGTGACCCGTGAAAAAATCGCCGCTGGACCTAACTCTATTTGGCGCTACCGTCCCTTTTTGCCTGTCGCAACTGACAATGTTATAGATGTGGGAACAGGTATGACTCCCCTGGTACGTTCCCACCGGTTGGCTCGTCGCCTGGGTCTGAATAAACTTTATATTAAAAATGATGCTGTAAATATGCCCACCCTGAGCTTTAAGGATCGGGTGGTGTCGGTGGCTCTCAGCCGGGCGCGGGAATTGGGTTTTAGTACTGTGTCCTGTGCTAGCACTGGTAACTTGGCAAATTCTACAGCCGCGATCGCCGCTTATGCTGGTTTAGATTGTTGTGTATTCATCCCTGCAGATTTAGAAGCTGGTAAAGTCCTAGGTAGCTTAATCTACAGTCCCACACTGATGGCAGTTAAGGGGAACTACGATCAGGTAAATCGTCTCTGCTCGGAAGTTGCCAATACACACGGTTGGGGTTTTGTCAATATCAATTTACGTCCTTACTATTCTGAAGGTTCCAAGACTCTCGGCTTTGAAGTAGCAGAACAATTAGGCTGGGAACTACCAGATCACATTGTTGCGCCCCTAGCTTCTGGTTCTTTGTTTACAAAAATTTATAAAGGTTTCCAAGAGTTCGTAGAGGTCGGTTTAGTAGAAGGTAAGAATGTCCGCTTTAGTGGCGCTCAAGCCGAAGGTTGCTCACCCATCGCCGAAGCCTTCAAAGAAGGTCGCGACTTTATTAAACCGGTAAAACCAAATACAATTGCTAAATCCATCGCCATTGGTAACCCAGCAGATGGGATTTATGCTGTAGAAATTGCCCAAAAGACTGGCGGTAATATAGAATCAGTTAATGATGCAGAAATTATTGAAGGCATCAAGCTATTAGCAGAAACTGAAGGTATTTTCACAGAAACAGCAGGCGGAACAACCGTGGCTGTGCTGAAAAAATTAGTCGAAGCTGGCAAGATTGACCCAGATGAAACTACCGTGGTTTACATTACCGGTAATGGATTAAAAACCCAAGAAGCAGTTCAAGGTTACGTCGGTGAACCTTTGACAATTGATGCCAAACTTGATAGTTTTGAACGTGCCTTAGAGCGCTCTCGTACACTTGACCGCTTGGAATGGCAACAAGTTCTAGTTTAGTTAGAAGTTGTGAGTTAAGGGTTTTTTCTCACATTCAATTCCTAGCTGCACTCTTAACTGTATTATTCACTCGCAAATTTTTAGCTCTATGGCTGTTACAGTTTTAGTTCCCACCGCCCTACAAAAATTTACTAATAACCAAGCTACCCTGACTTGCACTGGTAGTAATGTGTCCGAGCTGTTCGATTCTCTAGAAGAAAACTGTCCAGGGATAAAATCCCGGTTGTGCGATGAGAAAGGACAGGCGCGACGGTTCCTCAATTTCTATGTTAATAGTGAAGATATCCGGTTTTTAGATGGGATAAATACACCCCTGAAAGATGGGGATGAGGTAAGTATTGTCCCAGCGGTAGCTGGTGGTTGATTAGCTAGTGATTAGTCATTGGGGGTGCATAAGCAGGTTGAGTTGACAGCGATCGCCTGGCTGTCCTATGTCAAAATGAAGTTAACCGACCACGAAAAACCGAGCGATCGCTCCCCAAGCTAAACAAAGGATTGACCAGAGCAATGGCAGAAGAAAAGAATCAAAATCAAGGGGGAGAAGTAGCCCCCAAAGCCGCAAAACCCGCTGCGGCAGCGAAAAAGGAAAAACCCCCAGCTGTGGAAGATAAGCCCTTTGTGGAGTTTATGGAGCAGCACTACTTACCAACTTTGCAAAAAGCGATCGCCGAGCAAGGTGTACAGGACTTACAGCTGTCCTTTGCCAAACAGAAACTTCCCATCGCGGGGTTTCAGTCAGCCGAAGAGTGTTGGCAAGTTATCGGTAGTTGGCAAAATGGCCAGCGTCAGTTTAATGTATACTTCCCAGAAGAAAGCATCACTGGCAAAAAGGGATTTTCCTGTAACGAAGGTAAAAAACCCAGCACACTGGAGTCATTCCTAATTGATGAGCGCAAAATTACATTAGACCTTTTGGTATTTGGTTTAGTGCAGCGTTTAAACGGTCAAAAGTGGCTAGGTAGAAATTAGTTGAGCTCGTCAAAGTAGTAGGTGACAACTCCAGTAGTGGGGTTGTTACCTATTCTGACATAGCCTGATGTTAACATTTCCTTCAGGGTAGCTTCTACTTCTGCAAAGCCTGCACCTGTAGCACTTACACCTTGAGTAACGGTCAAAGTACCACCCTTAGCTTCTGCGGCGTGAAGCAGTGCAATCATTAATTGCTCACCAGTGGGGTGATGGACTTGGGCGGCGATCGCCTGTTGATTCATAGGTACACCCAGGGGAGATAAACCCGCTTTAGCTCTGAGATTCTGTTCATAGTCATTAACCATATTGGGGATGAGGAACAAATCTACAAATTGCCCTACACCAAATACACCCCCAGTAAACAGCCACAACAGACCGGTTCCGATTTTACCGTTGTATAAACGATGCAATCCTCCTAAGCCAAAAACCAAGGCTGCACTCAAGATATAAGAGACAAGAAGACGGTCATTATGCTGATTTTTTTCAGGATTCATCTTATTTTCCACCCTAGAGATGAGATTTGATGTTGATTTACTTCCAGGTTAGCCGGGGTAATTTCAGGGTCTGATTCAATCCAATCATTGATATAGCAGGGGATACATTAAATATTAATACTTAATTATAATGTAATAAAAATAACTAGCATTAATTGAATTACAGAGATTTGTCTAATGATCATATCTGTGTGCTATCCTCACAACACTCTAACAAACTCATTCACCAGGATAGGGAATATTAATTGATTTGACCACCAATTGCTGATGATTAGTTCCCCCCAGCAGCAAATATTGTTGCAACTCTTAACTTTTTATATACTAAATTTTAGGCTGCATATTGGTAGACTGAACTTTATACAAATAAACTATTCTGGTCTCCTGCGCCTTGCGAGAGCATGACCCCGATACCAATTGACTCAGACTGGGTAACAGATATAATCGTCTGGACACCCAGATGTATTCTCACTTTCACCAAAAAATTGGTATAGGCTTTGTAATCAAGATCCTAAAGACAAAAGAGCAATTAAAACATGGTAGATTCCCTCAAAAAACCAGGCTTTGAAGAAATCCGTCCAGGGGTAAAAGTCCCGGCTAAAGAAACCCTATTAACACCCCGTTTTTACACCACCGATTTTGATGAGATGGCTAAGATGGACATCTCAGTTAATGAAGACGAGTTACAAGCCATCCTAGAAGAGTTCCGTGCTGACTACAACCGCCATCACTTCGTTAGAGATGGGGAGTTTGAGCAGTCCTGGGAGCATATTGACGGGGAAACTCGCCGATTATTCGTGGAATTCCTAGAACGTTCTTGTACAGCAGAATTTTCGGGATTTTTACTGTACAAAGAACTGGGTCGCCGTTTAAAGGGAAAAAGCCCCGTATTAGCTGAGTGCTTCAACCTCATGTCGCGAGATGAAGCTCGTCATGCAGGGTTTTTGAACAAAGCTATGTCAGACTTCAATCTGTCCCTAGATTTGGGCTTTTTGACTAAGAGCCGCGCTTATACCTTTTTTAAGCCAAAATTCATATTCTACGCTACTTATCTTTCAGAAAAAATTGGTTATTGGCGTTATATCACTATTTATCGTCATTTAGAAGCAAATCCTGAAGATAGAATCTACCCAATCTTCCGGTTCTTTGAAAACTGGTGTCAAGATGAAAACCGTCATGGGGATTTCTTTGACGCTATTATGAGATCCCAGCCGCAAATGTTGAACGACTGGAAAGCCAAACTGTGGAGCCGCTTTTTCTTGTTGTCAGTATTTGCTACTATGTATCTGAATGACATTCAGCGTAAAGACTTTTATGCCTCTATTGGTCTGGATGCCAGAGAATACGACATCTATGTGATTAAAAAGACTAATGAAAATGCGGGTCGAGTCTTCCCCCTGATGCTGGATGTAGATAACCCAGAATTTTATCAGCGTTTAGATGTGTGTATCCAGAATAATGAAAAATTAACTGCGATCGCTAACTCTAAAACGCCCAAATTCTTACAATTCTTCCAAAAAATGCCCATTTATATCTCTCATGGGTGGCAGTTTTTGCGTTTGTACTTAATAAAACCCATTGATACTGTTTCTACCCATGGTGCAGTTCGTTAGGTGAGATAATTAATTTTTGTTTGGGAAATTTTTGTGATTTTGTGGTTTTGTGATCTACAGAACCACTTTTTTATGATTCGATGAGATGAAATTTAGAAAAAAACGTCATCACGTAGTGATACCAGCGAGGTATACCGTGATTGCTCAAGGTTTTAATAAGAAGCTTCTTAGGGTAACATTCTACAAAGCAAACAATTACTTGGCAAGGTTCTATCCCCAACCGCTGATAATTATGGATGTTTTAAATTATCTTTCATTGTTTTTAACTCGTCTTCAATTTCCCAACGGCGAAACTTTTCTTCTAAATCGTCGAATCCTGTGGTATAATTACTAGTATAATTCCACCAGCCGTCGTTTTTTAAATGCTGCTGGCTTTGATCGCGCGCTGTTCGGGCTTCTGTGGCTTTGGCTTGTACCTCCTGACGGCGGGCTTGAATTTTCCGCAGTAGTTCTTGAGATTGGGTGATGCGTTCTTTTAACCCCTGCATTTGTCCCCAGCGCTGGTTACCTTCCCGTAATAGGGCGGCTTCCCTTGCTTGTGCTGCTGCGGCTAAATCCGGTCTACCTGCATTTTGGGCTTTTTGTACCCGGATGTGCCAACGCTGAATTTCTTGGGCGGTGGATAGGATTTGATCTTGCGATCGCTTTTCTTGTAATTTTAAATCTGCAATCAGTTTTAAAGTATCCTCTTCTTGCTGTCGCAACTGTTCTAACAGCGCTTCTAATTCCAGATGGGGATTATTACGCAAGAATTCTTCTAAACGGTCTTCTAGAAACCGACTCAAATCATCAAATAAGCCCACGGGTAAAACTCCAGAAGTTGTGAATGTATCTATTTTATTCTAGATTTGTGTGGATGATAAAGCCGGTAATCATACGGACTACATTGGTAAACTCTTGGGGGTTAGCTTGTAAGTAAGCAGCATAACTTACAGGGTCATGCACTTCCACCATTTTCTTAGGTCTATCCAGTTTAATTACCTTGTTTTCTGGGGTGAGTTCACCGACTACAGAGAGTAAGGTTCTAGCCCTTTTCTCATCAGGTCCTTTGAGGACTTGTAACACTAGTCTACCATCAACAATCTTGCTAGTAGATACGCCCTTGTTTTTGTAGTCCTTCAGGTGTTGACCATCAATACATAAAAAAGTATGCCCTCCAATGGTAACGTTATTGTCATGAACAACAAAAGCCCAAGATTCTAAAGGTGTAAGGTCTGGGTTGATGGTTTCCTGGTGACTATGATTAGTTGGGGTTGAATTCATATATTTTTTAATGGGTTTGGCTAAATTATACCCCACAGATCCCCGACTTCTAGCTAAGTTATTCTAGACTATCTCTAATGATCTAAGAAATCGGGGATCTTGCACCCCTCCCACAGATCCCCGACTTCTTCCATAACCTAGGGACTTATTGAATATTTGGGAGAGAAGTCGGGGATCTTGCACCCCTCCCAGATACCGTCAGAGCGATCTGCTTGCAGCAGCGCTTCGCTATCGCCTTTAACTAGTCTCAAGATAATCACATACATGATTTTCTAGTCAGATTTATCTGACTTTAGCTTTCAGACGGGGGTTTCTAACCCCCGGTTCCTCTGGGTGGCGATCTGCTTGCAGCAGCGCTTCGCTATCGCCCCACAGATCCCCGACTTCTAGCTAAATTATCCTAGATTACCTGTGATAATGTGAGAAGTCGGGGATCTTAACCATTAATATAAATTCCACTAATTGCAAGTGTGTCTCTAGAATGGGGAAATTTTTAGCCGCAAAGGCTTGTAGGTCTGGATCTTCACCTAGTTGGATCTGACGGGTATGCATAACTAAATTTTCCATGTGTCCATTAATGCCAGCTTCATTGATGTATGCTTGGTCGAAGTTGACACCAGACAGTTTTGATAGTTGCGTTTTTAAGGCTTGATATTTGGGACTAATATTAGTGGGTGGATTCATTCCCTTTTGTTGAGCTAATTGCATTAATTCCTGATTCAAACGTGTATGGTCTTGAATCATTTGTTGAGCATATTGTTTGATATTTTCGTTTTTTGATGTTTCCAAAGCTAGGTTTGCTAGTTCCAGTTCTCCGATTCCTGCTTGAAATGCTTCTTGCACATACATCATGTCCATTTGACTGATCTGTGCAGTTTGAGCCTCTAGTATAGTATATTGACTAAATGTTGTGTGGGCGATCGCTTCTTGATGAATCTGATCATATCCGGTGATCGCGATCGCACTAGTAAACCCCATAGTTGCGATGAGATGAGTAATTTTCTTTCCTGAGTTGTCGGGTAATAAATTCATCATATGACCTTGATAAATATAGTTAATTGCTAAGGAAAGTTCAGAGGAATTAACTAAGAAGTGCACAGCAATTTATTCCCTGTTACCCGTTCCCTATTCCCTAAAACCAAAAAGCTGTTTACCTCACGAGGGAGCATGGGAAATGCTATATATACCCCAATTTTTAATACCTTGATTTTGTAAAATGGTTTCAGCACTATGAATCTGTTTATCTGTGCCATTGAGGATGAGTAAATAATCACTCTGCTGCAGGCGATCGCTATAAACTCTGGCTTGGTTTTCGGGTATACCTAAATCAGTCAAGGCCTGAACTAAATTTTGATTTGCGACTGCTCCCACGGCTACACCCGCCATACTAGCAATTAAGGCTACACCGACGGAACCAGCGGCTAATAACACTCCTAAACTGGGAATAGCCAAACTACTCAAACCAACTAACAGACTACCCCAGGTAGTAGCGGTCAGTGTTTCCCCCACTGGCTTGGTAACATTAACATTTTGCTCACCAATGCGATCGCTGACCTGCGCCTCACCCAAGGGCTTTTCTGATTCTACATCTTTAGCAATGATAGAAATTTGCTCTATGGGGAAGTCGGATGTTTTCAGTTGATTGATTGCTGCTTCTACTTGTTGATGTTTGGTAAATACTCCCACTGCATATTTATGATTTTGATTAACCATATTTTCCTCATTTCTCAGTCTGATAATTAAAGTTATCAAGATTGATTTAATTGCTTTAAGTCAGGTAGATAAATCATTGGACTGCAAAAAGCCACAGAATATATTATAAAACTCAAAAAAAATATATTCTGTGGGTGTAAATCATTTTCTGTTAGTGAGAAACTTCCTAAGTTTGTGGTTCTTGTTGTTGTTGTTGTGGTTCTTGTTGTTGTTGTTGTTGTCTTTCTGTTTCTTGTTGTTCTCGTCTTTCTCGTTCTTGTCGTTGTTCTGGTGTTTCAGTGGTAGTATCATCTGTTGGTGGTTGTACTTGGGAGTGTAAGGTACCAGTTGTAGATGTGTTTAAATTGGTGAATGCAAATGCGGGAACACTCACCAAAGCACTGATACCAGCTACTCCCACAAGGTTAACAAGCATTTTGAAGAAACTTACATTCTTGTTTGCTTTCATTTGGATCTCCTGCGTTTACAGCAGCAAAATTGTTAAATAGCCCGGTAATTCCATGAAATCAATACAAAATCTGGCAGTATTCTCAATTTTTAATTGGCTATGATACCCTCAGTAATACCGCACTGGAATCTTGTATTTACATTCGATAGTAATTCTATACAACTAGTAAAACGTCTCTCTACAGCATCAGATCATATTAAAGACTCAAGTTATGATTCACACTAATTTTTTGTGAAGCTGTCAATTTAGTTTACCCTCTCTAACCCTACCCTGGTAAAGCTTTGGCGGCTTTGGGTTGCAGTTACTCTGCATTCAGATTAAATTCATACTGACAACCGATGACAAATCAGGCCAAAAACTGGTGCAATAAATAGTAATTGGTGTTGTCTATATTGGAGTAATGAAAGATCGCGTTTTGATTTTGGGTGGAAGAGGGCGGATTGGTAGCCATGTTGCTCTAGATATAGCTACCCACACCCGTGCAGAAATTACCATTACTGGGCGTTCACCGGAAACACACAGTAATTCTCAGTTGTCTTTGGGTGAAAATGTTCAGTTTTTGGTGTTAGACTTGGCAGAAGTTGAGAAATTGAGAGAGGCGATCGCTAATTCTAATTTAGTTATCCATTGTGCGGGACCGTTTCACTACCGAGATGCTAATGTTCTCAAAATTTGTATTCAAGAAGGGGTAAACTATATAGATGTCAGTGACCATCGTTCTTATACTACCAAGGCGCTAAATTATCATCAACAAGCTGTTGCAGCGGGTGTGACGGCAATTGTTAATACGGGAATTTTCCCTGGTATCTCTAATAGCATGGTGCGTCAGTGTGCGGAGCAATTTGACCAACCAGAAGAAATACATTTAAGTTACTTAGTATGTGGTTCTGGAGGCGCGGGAATCACAGTCATGCGCACCACATTTTTAGGGTTGCAATATCCTTTTGAGGCCTGGATAGATAGAAAATGGCAAATAATCGAGCCTTACAGTCAAAGAGAAGTAGTTGATTTTCCCGCTCCCTATAGACTCCATGGGGTTTACTGGTTTGATATGCCAGAAACCTTTACAATACCCCAAGCCTTCCCATCAGTTAAAACCGTAGTTACCAAATTTGGCTCGATTCCCGACTTTTACAACCACCTCACCTGGACAGCAGCCCATATATTACCCAAGTGGTTAATGCAGCGTCGTTACATGATTGAATTTTTAGCCCGTGTGAGTCATTTAATGACAGATTTCACTAATAATTTTAGTGGAATTGGGGTAGCAGTGCGTTCAGAAGTCACAGGTCAAAAAAATGGTGAAATCGGTGTTTACCGTTCTACCGTAGTACATGAAAATACCGCCGTAGCTTCTGGCTGTGGTGCTGGTAGCATTGCAGAATTATTATTAGCAGGGAAGCTGAAAAAACCTGGGGTTTCACCTGTAGAAGCAGCACTACCAACAGATTTATTTATGCAGGCTATGGAAAAACGAGGAATTCAGATTAATTCCCATTGGTGTTAAAACAAGTTTCTTAGTGTTTATTGTATAATTATTGATATGGTGTTATGGCCTTTCCGAGGCTAATGAAGTATACACCAAGTTCGGTGTGTTTCGGTGTGTTCGGTGTGTTCAATGCGTAAAAAAGAAAAATTTCCTCACCTAGTGGGTTCTAAGTGGACAGCACAGAAAAAAATAGATGGTTGGCGACACTTCCAGGTCGTTAACCGGAAAAATCAGAGTAAGTGGGTATATGCCGAAATGGTTGCAGCTTGTGACCCCAATGTCCGCTTTTGGTTAAACGCAAAATTGTTACAAGATAACTCTCAGTGGAAAGCTGGCTGGCAATCTTTACAGGAAATTGAAGCACGAGAAACCTAAATATCAGCTAAAACCTAAAATTAATAATTTATTACAAACCAATCACTAAGGGATGAAAAGCATAGTTGAGATATTCTTCCCAGTGTTGTGTATTTGTGAATATACCCCTTGGGGATTGCATAGCTAATCTGTCTATTGAGGTTTCAAACTCAGCCCCTTTCCCAGGGGATCAGTGTGGCTGATGTTAGTTTTCCGCCATAAAAACTATATACAAAAGTACATAGAGTTATTTTTGTCTTTTGTAACTATTTTATAAAAAATGGATAAAAAACAGCAATTTATGAGCTTTTAAAGCTAATATTAAGATTTACAGCCTAAAAAATTCATAAATAATCTGTTTTAATGCTGAAAACATCTTATAGATACTTTTTTCATATTTGCACCCCCTTTCTTTTCTGTGGAATATCGTCAATAATCAAAATCACATAGCTCAGACATCCCCCGGCTAGGTAAAGGTAAAAGCTTCCGCCAGGAGTTTGATAAAAAATTATTAGAGGTAAATAACAATGAAACTAGCAGTTTACGGAAAAGGTGGTATTGGTAAATCTACAACTAGCTGTAATATATCCGTCGCCTTAGCCAAACGGGGTAAAAAGGTTCTGCAAATCGGTTGTGACCCCAAACACGACAGCACCTTTACACTCACAGGGTTTTTAATTCCCACAATTATTGATACTCTCCAAGAAAAGGATTACCACTATGAAGATGTTTGGCCAGAAGATGTAATTTATAAAGGCTATGGTGGTGTAGATTGTGTAGAAGCTGGTGGACCGCCTGCTGGTGCTGGATGTGGCGGTTACGTAGTGGGAGAGACAGTAAAATTACTTAAAGAACTCAACGCCTTTGATGAGTACGATGTAATTCTGTTTGATGTCCTGGGTGACGTTGTATGTGGTGGTTTTGCTGCGCCACTCAACTATGCAGATTATTGTATGATTGTGACTGACAATGGCTTTGATGCCCTGTTCGCCGCCAATCGCATTGCAGCCTCAGTGAGGGAAAAAGCCCGCACTCATCCCCTGCGTTTAGCGGGTTTAATTGGTAATCGCACCTCTAAGCGGGACTTAATCGAGAAATATATAGAAGCAGTGCCTATGCCGGTGTTAGAAGTGTTACCTTTAATTGAAGATATTCGTGTTTCTCGTGTTAAGGGTAAAACTTTATTTGAAATGGCGGAAAATGACCCTTCTCTGAGCTACGTTTGCGATTACTACCTGAATATCGCTGACCAGATTCTGGCACGTCCAGAGGGTGTTGTGCCTAAAGATGCTCAAGATCGGGAATTGTTCTCTTTGTTGTCTGATTTTTATCTAAATCCAGCTAAACCACAGGTGACGAATTTGGAAGAAGAACTAGACTTGATGATTGTATAGCATCATCAAGTTCCAGGATGGGGAAAAATATGGCTTTCTTTAATAGCTTTACAGATGAAATCAGACAAAAGTGGTTAGAATTCTTTGAGACAAACCGTGAGTGGATTGTTCTGCATATGATAGCCGAGTCGGTTTCTACTCCAGATGGCGGAAAGCGACCAAGTTCATACCTCATCTTGGGTGTTGTCAATGCTCTAGAACCCCAATTAGCACAGCTAATGATGCCTTTTTCCAAACTGAATCCTGACGCTGATACTCTGATTGAGGTGCTGGAGTTGGATTTTGACCCCGATATTGTTCTGGGTTATCGCCCCAATCCCACAGAACAGATGCGGAATGTGAATCAGAACCGGAAAGATGATGTTCATGTCAATGACTTGAGGGGCGCATCTCAGAAAGGACAAAATAACTTGAAAACTGTGTCTAAATCATCACCCACTATGGTAGCTGATGATTTTGGTGGGATTTCCTTTGCAACAACACCTGGATCTCAAGAAATCCTGGATGATTCCCAGACAAAAGACATACTATCAGATGTCTGGGAGGAAGAAAGCGGATTAGAAAAAAGTGGGGAAGAACTCTCAGAGGATGTTTTTGATGAATCAGAGTTTGCGCGTCTGTTCCCTAAACCTTAATTGTTACCGTTTTTGTTGAATATCAAGTACCGACAATTGACTGATTATAACACAAAATGGGTTACTCAGGGGGAAGTATCATCCCCCCATGCCCGCCCTATATTCATCTGCTATTAAATACTAAGGGGAGAAAAATACAAATGACTATCGCTCAACAACCAGACACTTTAAAATTTGAGTGCGAAACTGGCAATTACCACACCTTCTGTCCCATTAGTTGTGTGGCTTGGTTATACCAGAAAATTGAAGATAGCTTCTTTCTGGTGATTGGTACTAAGACTTGTGGGTATTTCTTGCAAAATGCCATGGGGGTGATGATTTTTGCTGAACCTCGCTATGCCATGGCAGAATTAGAAGAGGGGGATATTTCCGCACAGCTGAATGATTATGAGGAGTTAAAGCGGTTGTGTTTGCAAATTAAGCGCGATCGCAATCCTAGTGTAATTGTCTGGATTGGTACTTGCACTACAGAAATTATTAAAACAGATTTAGAAGGTTTAGCACCCAAGTTAGAATCAGAAATTGGTATTCCTATTGTTGTCGCCCGTGCTAATGGTTTAGATTATGCCTTTACCCAAGGGGAAGATACCGTATTAGCATCTATGGCTAATCGTTGTCCCACTCAAGCACCACCAGCAGCAACTGATAAAAATGAAGGTAATGCGATTCAAAAGCTGCTCAACTTTGGCAAAAAGAAAGAAGAAGTCGCTCAAGAAGAATCCGAGTATGTAGATCATCCTCCCCTGGTGCTGTTCGGTTCTCTACCTGATCCTGTGGTCACCCAGTTAACCTTGGAACTCAAGAAACAAGGGATAAAAGTTTCTGGTTGGCTACCTGCAAAGCGGTTTACTGAATTACCGGTGATTGAAGAAGGGTATTATGTGGCTGGTGTCAACCCCTTCCTCAGTCGCACCGCCACTACCTTAATGCGTCGCCGCAAGTGTAAACTTATTGGTGCACCTTTCCCCATTGGCCCTGATGGTACTCGCGCTTGGGTTGAGAAAATCTGCTCTGTGTTTGGTATTACTCCCAAGGGTTTAGATGAGCGGGAAGCGCAAATTTGGGAAAGTTTGGCAGATTATGTTAACATCATCCGCGGTAAGTCTGTCTTCTTTATGGGTGATAACTTACTAGAAATCTCCCAAGCTCGGTTTTTAGTACGTTGTGGAATGACCGTACATGAAATCGGTATCCCCTATATGGATAAGCGTTATCAAGCTGCTGAGTTGGCGCTATTAGAAAAAACTTGTCACGAAATGGGTGTACCTCTGCCCAAGATTATCGAGAAACCAGATAATTACAATCAGGTGCAGCGTATTTATGAATTAAAACCAGATTTGGTAATTACTGGTATGGCTCACGCTAATCCTTTAGAAGCCCGTGGTATTAATACTAAGTGGTCAGTAGAGTTCACCTTTGCGCAAATTCACGGTTTTACTAACGCCCGTGACCTTCTGGAGTTGGTGACCCGTCCCCTGCGCCGCAATAATAATCTTAAAGATTTGGGTTGGGATAAGTTAGTTAAGGAAGAGGCAAAAATTTAAGTGTTTGGCTGAGTTATAGCAGATCATGTTGGGGCGAACTTTGTTCGCCTTTTTTCCTTTGGGTATGCTCTCATTGCTGATTATAGCGGGCAAGATGCCCGCACTATGTCAATGATTTCTTAATTAAGTTTAATTTCTGCGGCGGATATTCTGAGCTATTCCAGGCCAATTTCTATTGGCTCTTTGAATATGTCCCGGGATATCTCTTTCCCAGCGTCTGTGAATCCTCTGGTCAGCATTTAAGTATAACTTCCCTTCGACAATTCTCCATGCATTGGGGTCAATGGGTGCAGTATATCCCCTGCTGACAGCCCAAGCACAAAAACCACCATATTGAGGGGCGTATTTTTCGGGATTTTTAGCAAATAAATCTCGATTTCCCGCAGTCGAAAATCGCCAATTGACATTTGCCCATTTATGGGTAAAGTTAGAACTACCTGCAATTGGTTTTCCTTGTTGAAAATAGGCAACGGGGTCATACCCTTTCAAGGCGATCGCATTTTCCGCATCAAATACCCAGGCGACATTCTGAGCATTAGCTGGAGATTCAAGGTTAGGAATAACCGTTTCAACATTTGCACTGGGGCTAAAACACCCCCCCAATCCCACTATTAACAGTGAAGATGTGATGAATATATTAAAATTTTGGTGATTCATAGTTTTAAAGCTCTATAGTGGGAATATACAGCACATTACCTCTGAGTAGGTACAAGGGCGGGCAAGATGCCCACACCACAACAGTTTTATCAGTCAATCTTTAAGAAATTCTCGGCCAATTCCCTATCCATTCTCCCCCACGAAACCGCCACCGGGGAAACAACAATCGCATCACCACCCAAGAGGATAAATAAACCCCTAACCAAACTAAACCATAATGTTGAATAAATGTGATTAGATCAAATTCAGTCTTGGGAATATGAGGTAAACCGATATTGGCAATAATTACAGCCAAAACCAACCCTTCTACAACTCCTGCATAAAATTGGAATACTCCAGGCCAGTCATGATCCCACATATATTTTTGCAGAAAATCATACAAGACATCCCAACCTATGCCCAATAAGCCCACATAAAATACCACCCAAAAGTAAACATTAGACTCATGGCCGAAATATCCCCAATGGAAAGGGAGGGAAATTAAAATTCCCACCGTTGCTAACAGAAAGATTCGCGTTTGCCAGCGACCGAATAAAGTTGGAGTCATGATATTTTAAGGATAGATTAAGGTTTGTTATTTAAAGCCCATTTCAACCATTGCCAGAGAGAATAAATACCCTCTATATAGCGCACCCCCGGAGCTTTAGCCGCTGCTAAGGCTTCCACAGAACGATGGGCGCAATATTGTAAGCCTAAAAATGTGTCCACAGGTGCATAGGGACCACCCAGGGTGATAATCCCCGCTGCATATATACGAGAACTCTGATTTCTCAACTTTTTGATTTCAAAGTTATTTTCTACATGGAACCGCTTTTGGGGGTTCAACTCTAGTTGATAATGAGTAATTAAATCCTGCAAAAAAGGACTTTGTAAGGGGTCTGAAACTAACCCTGTACAATCAATGACAAAATCAGCACTAACCTCTTTTAAACCTTCGCTACTGACTAAATGGGTCATAACCCCACCGCGAGGATTACGTTCTAGTTGTGTGACTAAACCATAGGTAATTGTATACCATCCTTGTTTTTTTCCTTCTTTAATAATCTGTCGCCATTGCTTACGGCTAGCTGTTGTGGTTCCACCCCAGTCTTGTAATAACTCCCGTCTTCGCAAAGGGTCAGCTGCTTCTAACATTCTGCGCAGATCACCGCCCCAAGTCCCTTTGGGCCAGTTGTAAGGTTGAAATTCCCAATCATTTTCTACATACCGTTGCGCGCGATCAAATTCATTGCCTTTGCGGGGTTCTCGGTTTAAATGAATCACTTTAATATTAGCGTTGACTTGACGGGCTTTATACAACCGATCTAATACTTGTGAGGCTACAATTCCCGAACCGCGCAGGACAATAGTACCGCCTTGTTTCTCTAATTTCTCATAAATATGATCATGGGGTTCATAGCCTTGAACTACGGTTCTAGCATCTCCTATTTCTTCCGGGTAGTCTTGACGATATTTTTCTAAATCTGGTAGTAGTTTAATCCCTGGGTAACCTGTGCAGAGATGGACATATTGAGCGATGACAAATCGGGGATGTCTCTTATTTTGCGGGTCAGCACAATAAGCAATACAATAACGACCATCTTCGGTTTGACGCAGACTGAGAATACTACCGGGTTCTAGCATTTTATTCCAACCTATGCGTTGGGCTTCTCGGTCCATGGACTCAAACACATCTCTAGCGCGGGGGGTATAGGTATCTGCGTGAATGGGTTCTGCAAATACCTGCCATAAAAATCCTAACGCTGCGCCAACCTGTCCGGAAAATAAGGCTCTCCAAGCATCTCGCAGAGCATATCCTGGCCATCCCCAAATATTATCGGGACAAGAATCTGACCCTGAACGAATGCGTTTATACCGGGGAATTTGACAATTGCGCAGTAAGGTTTCATAGCGGTGATAAGGTTTGTTTTGAATGCTCAAAACCTGAATATTTTCGGTTTTAACTCCCGCAATTCTTAACATATCCACCCAAGCAAAACTGCCCATTCCTCCCCCACAGGCCACATATTCTGTTTCCCTGACGGGAAAACCACTTCTATCAATGGCTTCTAAAGAAACCCGTTTTCCGTGCCAAAAATCCAGATTATGGGGAAACTCTGATGAGGGAGTTGATGTCGTCGGAGTGAGTTGCTGTTCTAAAATCCCCGTATTGGGGTTAAAAATAATCGATGATTGGGAACTTTCAACAATTGATGTTGATGTTGTGGTCACCTCAGATTGGGGATTAAGAAAAATTGTAGATGTGCTTTCAGCTACGACTGTAGGCTCAGTAGAACCATCGGGAATCAGAAGAACGGTAATCGTATAGTTACCGATTGTTACTCTATCGCCATTGTTTAAAGGGCGACGTTCTCCCCTTAGTTTTTCGTCGTTGAGTTTAGTACCATTAGCACTCTTATCTTGCAGGTAAACTTGATTGTTGTCTGAGGTAATCTCAGCATGGAACCGGGAAAGTTGCTTACTTGAGTCTAATAAAACTACAGGAGACATACCCTGGGGTAGTTGGCTGATATCTCGCCCTATAGCTACTGGAAGATCAAAAATCTGCTCTTCCTGCTCCTCTGTCAACTGATTTTGGGAAATAAGTTTGATTTGCATTGATTTGATACTCTTATCTACAGGATGCCGTACTACCAGATACTTAGTTATGACATGGGCTGAAATTTTCTGATCTCTGAATAATTAACTATGGGCAACTGTCAAAGACAGATAGATTATATACTATAAATATAATAGAGTTTAGTATAGTATTCTTCCCTGTGTTGCCAATCTTGTGTCACTGCAACAATGGAAAAATATCCGTAAATCCTGAAAATACCAGCTTATACCCGGAATCCGAGCCTCACCTTTAAGCATACTTGCAGAGATTCTTTGTATAAAAAATAACTGTATATTTTTGTAAAGTTGACACAATAATTACCAGGCGATCGCCTGGGGAACATCTTTTTAAATTCTGCTCTCCAGGTTTCATAGTAATATGTGACTTATGTATGGTGATATACATTTTTCTTGTACTGCCTGGTAATGTATGACAAATCACCTAGATTTTATGAGAGAATTGAAGGGCGATCGCTCCTTGGCTGTATAGTGGCTACATATTTGATATGCTCACACATAAATACTGACAAATAAACTCTCACCCATAAATGATTACAGATGAAAATACATTGTACCAGACCGGGCTGCCTCAACCCTGAAAACGATGTGACAGACATCACCACCCCAGAACTGGTTTGTGAAGCCTGCGGGATGCCATTAATTTTACCAAACAACTGTCTACCTGTAGAACCTTTAGGAACCGGAGGATTTGGCTCCACCTTTAAAGCTATTTATGTACCCTTACACAATCAAGGTATGACAACCTATCGTGTCATCAAGCGGTTAAACATTAAAACTGAGAATGAGAAGCCTAGACTAGTTGAAGGAATCAAACAAGCCTTTCAACGGGAAGCTCAAATACTCAATCAATTAGGTCTACATCCTCAGATTCCCGTATTATATGATTATTTCTTCTTCAAGGCTCCCGCCTTTGAATCCCAGGGTAAGTCATATCCTCAACAAGAGTTACAGTATTTAGCCCAACAATATATTGCAGGCCAGGATTTGAGTCGAGAACTTCAGACACAGGGGCGCTTTTCTGAAGAGCAGATTAAAGATGTGTTAGATCAAATCCTACCGGTTTTACAATTCATTCATGAAAATAATGCTATTCATCGGGATATTAAACCCAGCAACATAATTCGCGAGGGAGAAAAACTGTTTTTAATCGACTTTGGCGCTGTTAAGCAAGTAGTGGAAGGACAAACCGATCTACAAACTTCCCTTGTTTTTGGTTCACCAGCATATGCACCCCGAGAACAAATAAAAGGGAAACCAGTTGATCCATCCAGTGATTTATATGCACTGGCCGCCTCTTGTATTCAATTACTGACAAAAGACTCTTTGGAGTATATCCGTAACAATGATGACCGCTGGAATTGGAGAACAAAATATCCAGGGATTGTCAGTGATCATCATCTAGCTGATATTTTAGATAGGATGCTCGAACCTAATCCTAAAAGGCGATATCGGTCAGCAGAGGCTGTGATTAAAGCTTTGGAAAATGAACCCACACCACCCCCACCACCCCCAAAACCTTTAATTCTACTCATAACTGTAATTTCTTTGATAGGACTGGCAGGATGGGGTATATGGCGATATTTACAGATAAAGCAACAGAATGTAGAACCGGGACAGGTAAAGCAACTGATCAGCGTCGGAGACACAGACCTTAAGGGTAGCCCCCAACTCGATACCATATATCAAGATCTGAAAAACAAAGGCATTGAAGCCTTTAAAAATGAAAAATATGACGTGGCGCTAAACAAATTTGCCCAAATTCGTCGCTGGGCTAAACAGGAGCGTGAGGACTCTGCCCGTGATCCCCAAAGTCTCGCTTATAAACAAGCGATTGCCGCATTACAAGACCCATCGGTACTAATCTACAAAAACAATGCCGAAGTCAGACGGCGACACAAGTCCGGGGAACCCATCTACACCATTGCTGCTGCTGTTCCCCTCACCAATAGTAACTGGCAACAATTCAATATTGGTCAACAAATGCTCTTTGGTATTGCTCAAGCTCAAGACAAGGCTGTGAATGACCCCAAACAGCCGATTAATTTAGAGGTGGTGATTGCCAATGATCGCAATTATCCTGAAGGAGCTAAAGTCGTCGCCAAGGCTATCTCTCAACCTAATGGGAATGGGCGCAAGATTCTGGCTGTGGTTGGTCATTATCTGAGCCATAGCACCTGCGAAGCTCTCAAATCTGCTTATAATCAGGCTGAGTTGGTAGTCATTTCCCCCCTAAGTACCCAGGCATATCTGCGCGGAGCCTGCGGATCATCTTTCTTCTTTAGAACAACTGCATCCACCAAGGTCGAAGCCAAAACCCTGGTCAATCACTTGCAGCAGTTAGGGCTGGGGAATCCTGGTTCAACTGTGGCAATTTTTTACCGGCCAAAAGACCCGTTCAGTCTGGATTTATTCAAGCGATTTAAGCAAACTTTGAAGGCAAAAACAATACTTGTGCAAGAATTTGATTTAGATGCTGATGATTTCGACGCCGGACAAGCTTTAAAAAAAGTTGCCAATGCCACGGCTTTAATTGTGATTCCTGATGGTAGAAATAAAGATAGGAAAGCTTTTGATCGCTCTCTAGAAGTGATTAAATCTAATGCAGGTAAAAAAATAGTTTTAGGTTCCAATCCCCTCTACGACCAGTCAATTATCAGCCCCTCTGGCGGTTTGCCAAATCTCAATAATAAACTGTTTCTGGCTGTTGACTGGCACCCACAATGTGCAGCAAAAAGCTTTATTGCTGAGACTAAGAATTACTGGTTGGGGAGTGTCAATCGCAATGCTGTTTTATCCTATGAAGCCACTCAAGTTTTAGTATCAGTCTTCCGTCGTCAGCCAACGGTTACTACTTCACTGGAAATTCGGGGATTTCTAGAGGACTTAGACGCTGGTAACGCCCCGGTTAGTGACGTATTTGCTAAGGATAAAACTATTAGCTTCCAACATGATGGCGATCGCAAAGAAATCAACGAACGCATTCTGATTACTGTTGGTGATAATATTAACAATCCCTTTGTTGTGTTTGGTGATTGCCGATAGGTACAGTTAATTTCACTCTCCCTCGGTTAATAGTCAAAGCAATGTATGACAAATCACCTAGATTTTATGAGAGAATTAAAAGGCGATCGCTCCTTGGCTGTATAGTGGCTACATATTTGATATGCTCACACATAAATACTGACAAATAAACTCTCACCCATAAATGATGACAAATGAAAATACATTGTACCAGACCGGGCTGCCTCAAACCCGAAAACCATGTGACAGACACCACCACCCCAGAACTGGTTTGTGAAGCCTGCGGGATGCCATTAATTTTACTAAACAACTATCTACCTGTAGAACCTTTAGGAACCGGAGGATTTGGCTCCACCTTTAAAGCTATTTATTTACCCTTACACAATCAAGGTGTGACAACCTATCGTGTCATCAAGCGGTTAAACATTCAAACTCATGACCCTAAACTAGTTGAAGGAATCCAACTAGCCTTTCAACGGGAAGCCAAAATTCTCCTCACCTTGGGTGAAAATGCTAACATTCCCGTATTATATGATTATTTCTCCTTCACGGCTCCCGCCTTTGAATCCCAGGGTCAGTTATATCCTCAACAAGAGTTACAGTATTTAGCCCAACAATATATTGCAGGCCAGGATTTGAATCAAGAACTTCAGAAACAGGGGCGCTTTTCTGAAGAGAAGATTAAAGAGTTGTTATTAAAAATCCTACCGGTTTTACAATTCATTCATCAAAACCATGCTATTCATCGGGATATTAAACCCAGCAACATAATTTGCGAGGGAGAAAAACTGTTTTTAATCGACTTTGGCGCTGTTAAGCAAGTAGTGGAAGGAAAAACCGATCTACAAACTTCCCTTGTTTTTGGTTCACGAGTATATGCGCCCCCAGAACAAATAGCAGGGAAAGAAGTTGATCCATCCAGTGATTTATATGCACTGGCGGCCTCTTGTATTCAATTACTGACAAGAGACTCTTTGGAGTATATCCGTAACAATGATAACCGCTGGAATTGGAGAACAAAATATCCAGGGATTGTCAGTAACCATCTAGCTGATATTTTAGATAGGATGCTACAACCTAATCCTAAAAGGCGATATCAGTCAGCAGAGGATGTGATTAAAGCTTTGAGTGAAACCCTACGGCCAAACTTTTTCACTCTACTTATTAACTACATAAAAGGTAGTAAAAGACCAATACCTTTAATTCTACTCATAACTGTAATTTCTTTGCTGAGTATTGGTGTTGTCAAAGTCTTTTCTCCCTCTCTTTCCATTCGTACCATATCTTTTGAAGATCCAACCTCTAAAATCAAGATTCAATATCCCCAAAATTGGCAACCCCAACCAGCAAATACAACAGATACCATTGTGCGGATTTCCCCTATAAATGTCTCCCAAACTGGCTTACCCCCAGAGTTCATTCTTAGTGTAGAACATTTAGCCCCCGATGAAACCTTAGAGGATTATAGGGAATTTGCCATTAAAAACCGCATTCACCAAAATATTCAACCGGAAACTATAAAAGTTGCTGATAGAGATGCGTATCGAGTCCTATATATGCGACAAAATGACAAGAATAACTTTGGATTTAAAGTTATGGAAATTTGGATCATGGGTGATCAAAAAGTCTATGTACTGACTTATAGCGCCGAAGAAAAAGATTATGATAAGTTTCTAAAACCTGTAGAAGAAACTATGATTAATTCTGTGCAATTACCACAAGAGAATCAAGAACTTTGGCGTGTTATCGGGAAATGAGAATCAATAATCAGCTTAGTAATTGGCGTTGACAACAGAAAACCCAATAAAGATATTAATTAATAGCACAGCCAAAGGGCGATCGCCTTACAGATCACCGACTTCTGAAACTAAATTATCCCAGAAGAAGTCGGGGATCTTACGCCGCTGGGGTTTTTAATCCCTCCCTGGTTGGCGACTATATCTGTTGTTAAACGCAAAGGGGCGCAAAGGTTGGCGCAAAGGTACGCAAAGGTTTATTTTCGATGGCTTTGAGAGGGGGGTTTGTCAGGCCTCCCTGGGTGGCGATCGCATCTTGTCCAGATAATTAAATAGATGATCTTCTAGTCAGATTTATCTGACTTTAGCTATTAGACGGGGGTTTATAACCCCCGGTTACCCGTGTAGCATCAAACGCAATTTTTCAGCCCCGGGCGATCGCTTTAGGTATTATGCTTTAGGTATTATAATGGTGCTATACCCTCTCGAATAAACCATGACTTACACACCTGATGATGTTTGGCGCTTATTAGGTGAGTTGATTGTAGCTCAAAAGGAAACAGAGCGCCGCTTTCAAGAAACTGAGCGCAGTTTTCAAGAAACTGAGCGGTTTCTTAAACAACAAGCTCAAGAAACAGAGCGCCGCTTTCAAGAAACAGAACACCGATTTCAAGAAACTGAGCGGTTATTAAAAGAACGATCTCAAGAAACTGAGCGGTTTCTTAAACAGCAAGCTCAAGCAACTGATAAGCAGATTAAACAGGTAAGTCAACAACTGGGTAAGTTAGGTAATCGTCTAGGGGAGTTTGTAGAATGGCAAGTACGCCCTGCTGCGGTAAGATTGTTTCGAGAACGGGGTATTGATGTCCATGAAC
>NZ_JANQDF010000004.1:0-5648 GCF_029891675.1 Anabaenopsis tanganyikae CS-531 | reverse complement strand
GAACAGGGAACAGGGAACAGGGAACAGAGATTAAGAAGGAATATTCAGGCATTTTCTTCAATAACCAACATTATTTCCCTTATACGGTAAGCCTTTTCGGATTTTATCAAAACAATTTAGCATATTAGGTACTGAAGAACCAAAATTCTTTCCACTACTTCTACAGTATTATGGCGACTAGCATATACTCCCCCTTTCGCGACACCATCGGAGTCATGTAAAAGTATGATGCTCCCATTGTGAAAGCTTTTTTCAAATATATTCATCATTTCTCCCGCTGACTTACCTCGCCAGTCCTCTAAATCCACATCCCAAAATATAATGGGTTTTTGCATCTGCTTTAAAACATTAAGCATTGTCATCAGTTACAGCAAAGCAGATTTTTAGTAACTGAGATTACTTAAATTATTTTTTTAGATGTTCAAAACCAGCAGAAAAAATATGATAATTTTAATACAAATTTGTTAAGAATAGTTACAATACCGTAACGGAAGGAAATATTATTTATGGTAAATTCACTTGAGAATACCCCACCACATCAAGTGGTGATTGTTGGTGGAGGCTTTGGTGGACTGTATGCGGCCAAGGCACTTGCTAAGGCGAAGGTAAATGTTACCCTGATCGATAAACGTAATTTTCACCTATTTCAGCCGCTGTTATATCAAGTTGCTACGGGTACCCTATCACCTGCTGATATTTCCTCGCCATTACGCTTGGTGCTGAGTAAGAGCAAAAATACTCAGGTGTTGCTGGGGGAAGTAGATGATATTAATCCAGAGGCACAGGAAGTAATTATAGGGGAAAAAAGAGTACCCTATGATACGTTAATTGTGGCTACAGGTGCGAAGCATTCCTATTTTGGTCAGGATGAATGGGAAAAATTCGCCCCAGGTTTGAAAACCGTAGAAGATGCTATAGAAATGCGTCGGCGCATATTTTCGGCATTTGAAGCCGCAGAACAAGAAACAGACCCAGAAAAACGCCTAGCTCTACTGACCTTTGTGATTGTGGGTGGTGGCCCGACTGGTGTAGAATTGGCAGGGGCGATCGCGGAACTGGCGTACCAAACCCTCAAAGAAGATTTCCGCAATATTGACACTTCAGAAACGCAAATTTTACTGTTAGAAGGAATGGATCGCATCCTTCCACCTTTTGCGCCAGATTTATCCGAAGCTGCAGCAGCATCTCTCAAGGAGTTGGGTGTGGTTGTGGAGACCAAAGCCTTAGTAACCAAGATTGAAAATGATGTTGTTACCCTCAAACAAGGTGAGGAGGTCAGACAAATCCCGTCTAAAACTATTTTGTGGGCTGCAGGTGTCAAAGCTTCACCCATGGGAAAAGTCTTAGCTGAACGCACAGGTGCGCAGTGCGATCGCGCCGGGCGTGTGATTGTAGAATCTGACTTGAGTATTAAGGGGTATGATAATATTTTTGTAGTTGGTGATTTGGCTCATTTCTCCCATCAAAATGGCAAACCCTTACCAGGGGTTGCACCTGTTGCTAAACAGGAAGGAGAATATGTCGCGTCACTGATTCAAAAACGGCTGCAAGGTCACACCTTACCATCCTTCAATTACACCGACCACGGTAGCTTGGCAATGATTGGGCAAAACTCCGCTGTGGTGGATTTGGGTTTCATCAAGTTAAAAGGTTTCTTTGCATGGCTGTTTTGGCTATTGATTCACATCTACTTTTTAATTGAGTTTGATAATAAGTTGGTAGTAACCATTCAGTGGGTATGGAACTATATTACCCGCAATCGTGGAGCTAGGTTGATTACAGGTCAGCAGGTTTCTCTAAAAGTAGAAGTTGATGGGAGTACTCATTACCAACCATCAGTAGATAGGCGTCCAGTTAACGTTTAGAGCTTTAGTGTGTTTAGGTTGGCTGCGCTGGGGTGTTTTTCCGTGAAACTGCTGTAGAAACGTTCCTGGGAACGTTTCTATACCTAGATTTACCAATTGAGGAATTTGATCAAAAAAAGGTAGATTTACTTTCAGTTTGTTGAATAAAGGCCTCAAATTGATTATTGGGTGTCCATTGGATAGCGCCGTCATCTCTAGTAGAAAATAGCTGTGTCTGGTTTTGACTCAGATTAGATAAGGTTTTTGAGTCTAAATTAGTATAAGAGGCTATGGCCACCTGTGGTTGGAGCATTTGTACTAAATCTGACAAGGACTCAGGTCTACACCACAGTACTTGTGGACGCACTAGGCTACCTGCTTTGACTAGCTGTTCTACCTCCTGAGCCTTGACATCCCCCACCAATAGCCAATTCTGTCCTTGAATTTGCAGTTGTAAGACAGGTAACTGGTCATTAATTAACTGAGCAGTTACTGAACCAGTATTGACTATTTGACCAGGTGCTAAAGGTTGGTGTATTCCTTGTTGCTTTTGCACTTGCTGTTGAATTGCCTGATTAGCAATGTTGTCTGTGAGGTTGGCTGAATATTCATAAAAGTTATTTATTCTTATAGCTTGTAGTATTTCCAACCAAGCGCTAGTTTCCTGGTATTTTAAATTACTGCGTATTCCGCTGCGCTCAGTGCCAAAGGCGATCGCCGAATCTATGTGATTAATGCCCTGCTGTTGTAAAAATGGTAAAATTGTGAAGCGTCCAGTCCCCTGCTTTCCACTATTAATTAGTGTCACCTTTCCCCGATCCTGAATGACTACAACTGGTTGTTTACCTGCTGCTAGGACTGTGACCCTAAATAATGTATTGGCAGAATGCCAAAAGGGGATGAGTACCAAACCGATGGCCATGAAACTGGCCAATAACCAGCGTTTTTGCCACCAAGGTACTAGCCAAACCAAAATCACCAGTGCATATATTGCTAGCAATTGCCACGTAGATATACTACCCAAATTCAGAGAATTACCGGGAAAGCTTCTAAATAATTGTACTAATTTAAATAACCAGTCAGTAGGGTAATATAATAGTCCTGCTAAGGTGCTGCCACCTGTAGGCCAGAGTAATGCTGCTATGGCGCTAATAATCCCACCTATACTAATGGTTGCAATCAAAGGTGTGCTAATCATATTTAGTATTACACCGTAAGCAGGCATCACCCCAAATACAAAAAGTTGCACTGGTAAAGTCCAAATTGTCGCAGCCAGGGGAACGGCAATCAAGGAAGTGATGACCGGTGGTAACCAATCTAAGCGTTTTACCAATGGGGGAACTGTGACCACTAACCCTAGTGTGGCTAAAAAACTCAATTGAAAGCCTAAATCCCAAATCCATAGGGGATTAATTAACAATAATAAAGTGGCTGCTAATAACAGAGAGCCAAATTTTTTAACTTTTCTTTGTAATAGTAAACCCACTAAAGCCGCAAAACCCATAATTACCGCCCTGAGTACTGAAGGTTGGAACCCTGTTAAACTCAGGAAAATAATTAAGGCTAAACAGCCAAAAGTAAACCGCGTTCTCGCAGCTGCACGGCTTGTCAACTGCATTACCAAACCTAACACCAAAGAAACGTGAAATCCTGAAGCTGCTAAAGTATGAGCCAATCCAGCTTTGATAAACAAATCACGGATATCGTGGGGTAAATCAACTGCTTTGCTACCTAACACCATTGCACTTACCAATGGACCATGTGGAACACCCAGGCTTTGAGTGTGCGATCGCACAATTCGCTGCCGAACTTGCCACCATCCCCACGGACGTTGATTATACTCATCCAGGAAAGTAATCTGTCTTCCACTCAAACCCGCAAATATTCCTTGGTAATTGAGAAACTTCTGAAAATCGAAACCACCAGGGTTGTATGCTGTTCTTGGCTGGTATAAAACTCCCGTCACAGCAATTTGTTGACCGGGATATAACCCAGTAGCCTGGAGCAAGGGGACTGTTACATATAATTTTCCCGTCACACCTTTAGCCGCATCTAGCGGGCCAGCTTCATTCTTAACTTGATCAACCTGAGTAGCTGCTAATAAAAATTGTCCTCGTTGGTTGCGAGTTAAACGGGGGTTACTTATCACTTGACCACGAACCATCACCAGTTGTTGCTGATTACCATTATTTTCCGATACCAACAATGTACTAATATCTTGCGCTCCGGGTTGGGGCGATCGCCATTGAAAATATACAGTTGCTAATAACCCCACTAAACCGGCAACTAACCATATTCTAGAATGAGGAATATTAAACCAGATATTTCTTAATCCCTGAGTTGTATTGCCATCAGTTGGGTATTTTGTAGCTTTCCCTAATCTGCGTTTTCTCAACAGAACCGCTGCTACCATCCCTAAACCTAAAACCCAAAACCCACCCCAAGGTACCGAGGTAAACAACAACCCTAAAATAAAACCAAGACAGATAACCACACCACTCGTCGGAATCATAAGTCACTCGTCAAAAGTAAAGCAAACATAATAACTCTTTAGGCTCCCAAACTGGCTGATTTGCCCTCTTAGTTAGGACTGAGGCAAAAAAACCTCACTTTTTCAGGTTGAGTGTCCACTCTAACTCTCATTAGTCAGTGCAATCTGTGATTTCTTCTCAGTTTACCTGTGCCTCAGTCCTGTTATTGTTTTACATTCAAGAGCTACAAACCTTTATCCCCTTGAGTAAAGGAAAACCCAACTTTTCCCGTTGCTCAACATATAGATGAGCCACCTTCCGAGCCAAATGACGAATCCTGCCAATGTAACGAGTTCTCTCCGTCACCGAAATTACGCCTCTAGCATCCAGTAAGTTAAAGGTATGTGAACACTTCATAACATAATCTAGGCTGGGTACCACCAAACCACGCTCAGTTAATTGCCCAGCCTCCTGCTCATATAAATTAAACAGTGTTAACAGCAACTCAGGATTAGACCCTTCAAAGTTATAAGTACACTGCTCAATCTCACTTTGTAGGAAAACATCACCATAAGTGATGTTGTCAGTCCAAGCAATCTTAGTAATGGCTTCCACTTGCTGGAGGTACATCACCAACCGCTCTAACCCATAGGTGATTTCAATCGATACGGGACGACAATCAATTCCCCCACACTGTTGGAAATAGGTAAATTGAGTAATTTCCATCCCATCTAACCAAACTTCCCAACCAGTTCCCCAAGCACCCACCGTCGCATCTTCCCAGTTATCTTCCACAAATCGAATATCGTGGTCTTCGGGACGAATCCCCAGAGCAGACAAAGAATCAAGGTAAATTTCTTGAATATTATCTGGCGAGGGCTTAATCAGAACTTGATACTGATAATAGTGTTGAAAGCGATTGGGGTTTTCACCGTAGCGTCCATCAGTAGGACGACGGCATGGTTCAACATAAGCCACTGACCAAGGCTCAGGTCCCAAAGCCCTTAAAAATGTATGGGGGTTTTTAGTACCCGCTCCCTTCTCAATGTCATATGGTTGGGCAATTAAGCAACCACGGTCACCCCAAAACTGATGCAATAAACTAATCACAGACTGAAAATTCACGCTCTACCCTCCCTTAGTCAGCAACTGGCATACACTATTGTTGCCTACAACCTAGCACTGTGGCGAGTTTCAGAGAGATGAAAAAAAATCTGCAAAAATTAGAAAAAAAGAGTTGACAAAGCTAGAGACAGTAGCTATATTGGATAAGTGCCTGAGAGACAAGCGCTGCAAAGCGGAGTCCGAGGGAACACCGAACCATGAAAATATT
>NZ_JANQDF010000003.1:0-21179 GCF_029891675.1 Anabaenopsis tanganyikae CS-531 | reverse complement strand
GAACAGGGAACAGGGAACAGGGAACAGAGATTAAGAAGGAATATTCAGGCATTTTCTTCAATAACCAACATTATTTCCCTTATACGGTAAGCCTTTTCGGATTTTATCAAAACAATTTAGCATATTAGGTACTGAAGAACCGCTATTTTTAGCATATTTAATTAATGCAATATCCCGGAAAAATTATTTATATTTTTTTATTTTTCTCCAGGAAATTATTCATAGAATCTTTATTAATTTACTAAAAAAAATAGTTATATTATGTAGAGAAATAAAGACCTTATCCCAGCAAATTTTTCTCATCAAAACGCGTGCATCTTCTTTATCCTGAGAAGTTCAAAAGTCAACAAGCGATAAAATCCTCAACAAGGTAATTATATGAAAGCGGTAATTCTGGCTGGAGGACTGGGTACACGCCTCAGTGAAGAAACTAGTATCAGACCAAAGCCAATGGTGGAAATTGGTGGTAAACCAATTCTTTGGCACATTATGAAGATTTACTCTGCCCACGGTATTAATGACTTTATTATTTGTTGTGGCTACAAAGGTTACATCATTAAAGAGTATTTTGCGAATTACTTTTTACATATGTCAGATGTTACCTTCGATATGCGATTCAACCAAATGAATGTACATTCTGGTTATGCTGAACCCTGGCGCGTCACCTTAGTTAATACGGGGGATTACACTATGACCGGTGGACGATTAAAACGCATTAGTGAGCATGTTGGTAACAGTACATTTTGCTTTACCTATGGTGATGGTGTCTGTAACATAAATATCACAGAGTTAATTAAGTTTCATCAAGAACAAAAAAGCCTAGCGACACTCAGCGCAGTTCAACCCGCAGGACGCTTTGGTGCTATTTCCTTAGGACAAGAGCAAACTAAAATCAACAGCTTTCAGGAAAAACCTGAAGGTGATGGCGCATGGATTAATGGCGGTTACTTTGTTTTAGAACCAGAAGTAATTAACTTGATTGCTGATGACTCTACGGTTTGGGAGAAAGAACCATTAGAAAAACTCGCACAGATGAATCAGCTTTCTGCTTTTAAACATCATGGTTTTTGGCAACCCATGGATACATTACGCGATAAAAACCACCTAGAAGAGCTATGGAAAAGTGGTGAAGCTCCGTGGAAAGTGTGGTAATTAGCTGGTTTATTTACGCAGTATTGTATGAGGAGAATTGATCAAATGGAATCAAATTTCTGGGCGGGAAAAAAAGTTTTTGTCACCGGACATACAGGCTTTAAAGGTAGTTGGTTATCTCTCTGGTTACAAATGTTAGGGGCTGAGGTCTGTGGTTATGCTTTAACTCCGCCCACAGCCTTGAATCTGTTTGAGTTAGCTAATGTTGCTGATGGAATGACATCGGTGGTAGGAGACATCAGAAATTTAGATTTTCTCCAGCAAGTCATGCAAACCTACCAGCCAGATATTCTCATCCATATGGCGGCTCAGGCTTTGGTGCGGGAATCTTACTACAACCCAGTAGACACCTATGCGGTGAATATTATGGGAACAGTCAATGTATTGGAAGCAGTCAGGAATGTACCCAGTGTCAGAGCAGTAGTTTCAGTCACCTCTGATAAGTGTTATGAAAATCGCGAATGGGTTTGGGGTTACCGGGAAACAGATCCTATGGGAGGATATGACCCTTATAGCAGTAGTAAAGGATGCGCTGAATTAGTCACTACGGCTTATCGTCAATCTTTTTTTAATCCCGCTGATTACCCCCAACATGGGGTAGCGATCGCCAGCGTGCGAGCCGGAAATGTCATTGGTGGAGGAGATTGGGCTAAGGATCGGCTAGTTCCTGATATTCTCAATGCTTGGCTTTCCGGGAAAGAAGTTGTCATTAGAAACCCCCAAGCAGTGCGCCCTTGGCAACACGTTCTAGAACCCCTAAACGGTTATTTAATGCTAGCTGAAAAATTATTTACTCACGGTTCAGTATATTCTGGAGGCTGGAATTTTGGGCCAAATGAATCAGGAGTGAAAACTGTAGCTTGGGTAGTTAATCAGTTACAGCAGTTTTGGGGTGACGATGCTCATTGGATTCAGGATGGTGGAGTTCAACCCCATGAGGCTAATTTTTTAACCTTGGATTGTTCTAAAGCCCGGACTCAAATTAATTGGGAACCACAATTAGATTTACCAACAGCTTTAGCTTGGATTGTGGATTGGACTAAAGCCTGGCAACAAGATAATGATATGCAGCAAAAAAGCCAATCTCAGATTCAGCAGTTTATGCAACTTGCAGATTTTCAGCAACGAAAATTTTCTCTGTTGGGAGTTTAATATACGGGAAATGTGAGCAATTAAACCACCAATTCCGAGATAGTGCTAACTTTTTCCCAAGGACTTATCAAGATAAATTCTATGAATTTTACCCCAACTGCACTCAAAGACGCATTCATTGTTGATGTTGACAAAAAGCCGGATCATCGCGGCTTTTTCGCCCGTGGTTTCTGCGCTCAAGAGTTTATGGCACATGGCTTAAAACCTACCGTTGCCCAATGTAATATATCTTTTAACCATAAAAAAGGGACTGTTAGGGGAATGCATTATCAAGTTTCCCCAGCTGCGGAAACCAAATTAGTGCGTTGTACTCAAGGGGTAATCTATGACGTAATTATTGATATGCGTCCTGAATCGCCGACTTTCTTATCACATATAGGCGTGGAATTAAGCGCCGAAAATCACCGGGCTTTGTACGTACCAGAAATGTTTGCTCACGGTTATCAAACTCTCACAGATGAGGCTGAGGTTGTCTATCAAGTGGGTGAGTTTTATACACCAGGTTATGAACGGGGATTACG
Source organism: Anabaenopsis tanganyikae CS-531 (assembly GCF_029891675.1). Classification (NCBI taxonomy): domain Bacteria; kingdom Bacillati; phylum Cyanobacteriota; class Cyanophyceae; order Nostocales; family Nodulariaceae; genus Anabaenopsis; species Anabaenopsis tanganyikae. Next base: position 18,354 of record NZ_JANQDF010000003.1, on the reverse strand, counting down.
CTATAACGACCCATTTTTTAATATTGAATGGCCTTTAGAAGTTACTCACATTTCCGACAAGGATTTAAATTGGACATTACTAGAAATGATACCTGTTGGTAGTGCCTAGTTGTGCCATGCATTATAAGTGGTCAAGGAATGAACCACTAAGGATCCAAAGAACACAACCAAACAAGTATCAAGGGCATTAATTTCAAATGGTTTGACCTAGAAGTTTCATGGGATAGATCACCGGACTACATAAATAGTTCTATTTAACACACAGGAGTTCAACTAATGATTATTATTGATCGTGCCTTAGAAGCCCGCGCCGCAGCTGGAAATCCAGTGAAAGTGGGGATGATTGGTGCTGGTTTTATGGGTCGAGGGATTGCGAATCAAATTATTAATTCAGTTCCGGGAATGGAGTTGGTGGCGGTTTTTAGCCGTCAGGTTGATGCAGCTAAAAAAGCTTATACAGAAGCAGGACAAGAAAATATTCAAGTTGTTACCAGTGTCACTGAATTAGAAGCGGCGATCGCACAGCATAAATATGCAGTTACCGAAGATGCTGAATTACTCTGCCAAGCTGAGGGAATTGATGCCATTATCGAAGTTACTGGCGCAGTCGAATTTGGTGCTCACATTGTGATGCAAGCGATCGCCCATCGTAAACATGTGATTATGATGAACGCCGAACTTGACGCTACCATCGGCCCCATCCTGAAGGTGTACGCCGACAAAGCCGGAATCATTCTCAGCGCCTGTGATGGAGATCAACCAGGGGTAGAAATGAATCTCTACCGATTTGTCAAAAGTATTGGTCTGACTCCGTTATTGTGCGGTAATATTAAAGGACTTCAAGACCCCTATCGCAATCCTACAACCCAAGAAGGATTTGCTAAACGTTGGGGTCAAAAAGCCCACATGGTGACCAGCTTTGCCGATGGAACCAAAATTTCCTTCGAGCAAGCCATCGTTGCTAACGCTACAGGAATGAAAGTAGCCCAACGCGGAATGCTAGGTTACAACTTCAGCGGTCATGTTGATCAAATGACCAAAATGTACGATGTTGAACAACTAAAAGAACTTGGTGGTATTGTTGATTATGTAGTTGGCGCTCAACCCAGCCCCGGCGTGTTTGTATTTGCTACTCACGAAGACCCCAAACAACGTCACTATCTAGATTTGTACAAATTAGGTGAAGGTCCTTTATATAGCTTCTACACTCCCTATCACCTCTGCCATTTTGAAGTTCCATTGTCTGTAGCGCGTGCTGTCCTGTTCCAGGATACTGTCTTATCTCCCCTGGCCGGCCCAGTGGTGGATGTGATCACCACTGCCAAAATTAACCTCAAAGCTGGCGAAACCTTAGATGGTATCGGCTACTATATGACCTACGGCCAATGTGAGAATTCTGCCATTGTTCAAGAGCAGAAATTGCTACCCATCGGTTTAGCCGAAGGCTGTCGCCTCAAACGAGACATTTGCCAGGATCAAGTCCTCACCTACGATGATGTAGAGTTACCTCAAGGTAGACTTTGCGACCAACTGCGCGCCGAACAAAACGCTTATTTTGCATCAGAAAAAGTTCTCGCAATGGTTGGGTAACAACAGTACCTTCTGTATCAGTGCAGTGAAGAAAATCCCTCAAAAACTCAGAGGATGTTTGAGGGAATCTTCCACCAACACATAAACTCAGTTTGTAGTGAGGACTGTAGTCCAAGCAACATTGATCATGAGGGCAGACCTTTTCACCTTGTCTAGATTTGTATGTAGAGGTGAAAGATATAAGAATGGGTATTGATAATTCTCAACACTCAAGTTATTAAGAGCAACTAGCTAGAAACTTTTACAACACACTTAAGAATAAATTTAGACACAACTATGAAAATTGCTCTAGTTCATGATTACTTAACCCAGCGCGGTGGGGCAGAGCGTGTATTTGAGTTACTTTGTAAGCGCTATCCCGAAGCGGATGTTTTTACCTCTTTGTACAATCCGCAAAAAACTATTGATATGGGTGAGCGTATAGTCCAAACTACTTTTTTGCAAAAAATTCCCGGCGCAGTCAAGTATTTTAGATTGATGGCTCCTTTGTATTTTCCCGCCTTTCGCGCCTTGGATTTACAAGATTATGATTTGATTATTAGTAGCAGTACGAGCTTTGCCAAAGCAGTACGCAAACGTCCAGATGCAAAACATATTTGTTTTTGTCATAATGTTACCCGTTTCCTGTGGGATACGGAAACTTATTTAAGGGAATATGGAGACTACCGATATTTTGCGCCATTAATTGAGCAAATTTTTCAACTAATGAGAAATCTGGACTTGAAATATGCTCAAGAACCCGATCTTTACATTGCTAACTCTAGTATAGTTGCCCGTCGTATTGAAAAAATTTATAACAAACAAGCAATTGCCATTAACTATCCCATTGATACAAATAATTTCTTGTTCTCAGATACAAAAGATGAATATTATTTGGCCTCGGCGAGGATGATCAGCTATAAGCGGCTAGATATAATCATCGAAGCATTTAACTGGCTAGGTTGGCAATTATTAATTTCAGGCGATGGACCTGAACAACAACGTCTAAAAGCCAAAGCTTTAGATAATATTAAATTTTTAGGACACGTCAGTGATTCTCAACGCAAAGAATTATTTTCTAAGGCCAAGTCTGTAATAGTTGCAGCTTTAGAAGATTATGGATTAGTTCCAGTTGAGGCAAATGCTAGTGGGACACCAGTGATTGCCTACGGGGCAGGTGGAGTTTTAGATACACAGATACACGGCAAAACAGGGGTATTGTTTAAGAGACAAACACCCGAGTCCATACAATCTGCATTACTAGAGTCCGGACGAATCATTTGGGATTATGAAAGTATTCGTAAGCATGCAGTTAATAATTTTTCGGAACCAGTATTTTTTAACAAGGTTGAGCAGCTTATTGAACAAACTTGCAGTGTAAATTGATAATTTGTGACGCATTATATACAGATTATCAACCAGCCACAAAAAATCACACATCTAGAAATAAACAGGGAGTTATAATTTCTAAATTAAAGATTAGGTAAAGCTTATGTACCCACCATAAAATATCTTGTCATAGTTAGCCTGAAAGTTTAGAATCAGGGAGAATTTAAAATTAGTATCACTATATCCCTAAAGGGATTTACGCTACGTATAACGTATAGCAGATAAGGATAATAAACATGAATCAACCTAGTCTTAGTCCGGGTATAAATCACATTACTAACTCTAGTATAGAACCAAGCTACGGACAGCTATTTAAGATATTAATTCGGAGGTTTCCTTGGTTTTTAGCAGTATTTTTGACTTCAATTGCCATCGCAGCTCTAGTAACTTCAAGGACAAAACCTACTTATAAAAGCTCCATGCAGTTGCTTGTAGAACCTAATTATCAAGGTAGGCGAGAAGATGCCGGAGTAGACACTCAATTTATCGAGCCTGACATTAAGATAGACACAGCAACCCAGCTGAATCTCATGCAAAGTTCAGGACTGATTCAACAAGCAGTTGAAAAACTTAAATCTGACTATCCTCAGATCAATGTCAACGAAATTAAAGAATCTTTAGTTCTTCATCAAATCAGGAATAAAGAAGATAATTTAGCTACAAAAATTTTCCAAGTAGAGTATAGTGCCAACGATCCCGAACAGACACAAAAAGTTCTGGCCGCAATTAGGCAAGTTTATGTCGAATATAATAAACAGCAACAGGATGCGCGGTTACAAAAAGGTTTACAAGTTATTCGAGAACAGTTAAATAAAGCCAGCGAGGAAGTGAACGCCTCAGAGACTAATCTGCAAAGATTCCGCAGAAACCAAAATTTAATCGATCCTGAGTCACAAGCTAAAACCCTAGAAGACTCTTTAAATGCTATTCAACAAGAGCGTCGTACTACCCGTTCTCAGTATCAAGAGGCCATAGCACGCCAAAAAACTTTGCAAGAACAACTCAGGCGTTCTCCACAAAATGCTCTGGTTGCTTCTCGTCTGAGTCAGTCTACCCGTTACCAAGGCTTACTCAACGAAATTCAAAAAACCGAACTAGCACTAGCTCAAGAGCGGTTGCGCTTTACCGATGCAACTCCCGGTGTACAAAAGCTTCAAGAACAACTTGAAAGCCAGAAGAAATTATTGCAACAAGAGGTTAGCAGAACTTTAGGCGTACAGTCTAATGGTGTATTCTCCTCCCAAGTACCTCTTTTAGAACAAGGACAATTTGGCGAAATTGACCTGAATCTGGCTACTCAGCTAGTGGAAACCCAAACAACTATAGTTGCTTTAAGCGCCCGCGATCAAACTTTAGCGGAAAAAGAAAATGAATTGCGTTTTGAAATCAAACGCTTTCCGCCTCTGTTGGCTTATTACAATCGGATTATGCCACAGCTACAATTTAGCCGTGAAAGGTTAGAGGAGCTATTGCGAGCAGAACAGAAATTGCGCCAAGAACTTGCCAAAGGGGGCTTTAACTGGGAAGTTGTGGAAGAACCGCAGTTAGGTATTTATATGGGGCCCCATCTCCAGCAGAATCTGTTGTTGGGTGCAGTAGTTGGCTTGATGTTAGGAGGTATGACTACTTTTATTCGAGAAGCATCTGATGATGCTGTTCATACCACTGCTGAACTGGAAAAACAGGTTTCCTTACCCTTGTTGGGAACTACTCCCAAACTGCCAACTACCAAAAGCAGAGAATCAATTATTAAGTTACCTTTTGGGAAACCAGAAGTTCTTGCCCCCTGGACTATTCAGGTGTTGCAATCAGCACCGCGCTGGGAATCCCTGGATTTAATTTTGAAAAATATTGAACTTTTAAATTCTGTTCCCAACTTGAAGTCCCTGATGGTTACCTCGCCTTTACCAGATGAGAGTAAGTCAGCTTTGGCGTTGGGTTTAGCTATGAGTGCAGCTCGTTTACACAAGCGGGTACTACTCATTGATGCTAATTTAAGAGATCCCAGTCTCCACGAACAACTCAATCTTCCCAATGAGCAAGGACTATCTACCCTCTTGGCTAGTCATGCGGCTATTCCCAACCGTCATGGTATTCCTACTTTAGATTCGGCTTACATTGATATTTTAACAGCCGGGCCTATACCTATTGACCCCGCAAATCTTCTGAGTTCACCACGCATGAAAGAATTAATAGGGGAATTTGAGGAAAATTATGATTTGGTTCTCATAGATGCTCCGCCAGTTCTTGGTTTGGTGGATGCCATGCTTACAGCTTCATCTTGTCGTAGTGTGGTACTCACAGCAAGCATGAGTAAAGTAACTCGCAGCCAAATAGCCCAAGCTACAGGTATGTTGAGTAAGTTAAACCTCATCGGGGTTGTGGCTAGTGGAGTCTCAAACTCTGACAGTACCTATGTACAGTATCCCCAGCCGTCTAAGTCGTCCCAATTAGCGCTACAACAAGTTTTGGAAAAATAGGTGAGCAACAGAGGAAGCGTTTACTTGTATCAGTGTGCTTTACCAATTGAAAGGTTTTATATTATGTGCGATCGCTCAGGTCAACTGCCCTAACCCAGTGTTTGGTCTGGGAAGTGACAAAAGCCCTCCATCCCAGAAACAGCGCTTGGGCGATCGCACATATCTTTTTTTTAGATCCAGCAGTTTGTAGATAGATGAGGCACAAATCTGAATACTAACATTATTCTGGGGTAGGTATCCTGACCGCTAAGAGTGTACCTCACCCCAATAAATATGTCTGTAATTGCCTCAAATCCAGTAGCCCCCATTGCTGGACTTTCTCAATAGACATATCCAGAATTTAAATATGCCCATCCTATAACCATTATAGAGATATTCCCTGGAAACTCTCTACATTCTTTCTCGGATATGACTAATATCAAATTTCCAGGATAATACTATTACTTCAAAATAACTATATTTATAGTAGCTTTATAATTAAGGATAAAAAGCAGAGGCTATTTAAAGACTAAATAAAGAATTTACCCCACCATATAGTCAGGTCTCAAAGGTCTTATATCCTAGACATTAAAGCCCCAACGCAACAACTAAAAGTCAAGGTTAAACTGGTTTTGTGAGATTCAGAAAAAAATAGGTAGTCGCAACTAATTGTAGATATGAATTTATGGCGCACTTAAGGGATGAGGGAATTTTATTGAAGCACTTTTCGATTATCCATGTTGATCAGATAATCCCCTTAATTTCCCTTTTGTGCAGTATGTTTACTGCTACTTATTTCCTAAGTATCCTTCTGGTTTTTACATTTTTACACCGGCATAATTGCCCAAAATATAGAGTTATCTGGAGTGCAACTTAAAAAGCATATTTCGGCACACAATTACCTATTTTTGGAGCAAAACAAAATTCGGTTTGAGTCTTTGGCATTCATAGCCTTCAATATTAACTCAGCGATTCACTATTGTATAGATCCAAAGACATATGACAATTTCATTAATTCCTCCTACCCTCGGCAATTCCTCTCATCCAGCCGAGCAACACCACAATCATCGCTTTTCATACTGTACACTCCAATGGCGGCGTGGTCAGTTGTTAGTTAAATCCCCCGGAAAAACTAAACACCTTTACTTACCTTCCTTGCATGATGAGCAATTATTAGTCAATTGCTTAAAACATTCTCCGGTAAATTTGGTCAGTATAGATCCCAGTGTTGGCAAGGATTATCTGACACTGTGGGTTGAAGCCTGCGAGCAAGCTGGTAAGCCCATATTTCTTCGCCTACCCTCTAACAATAAACAACTTAGCCGTTGGCAACAACTCATTGACTGGATTACCGCTTTGTTTTTGCTACTACTCATGAGTCCAGTTATGCTGGTATTATTTGTCATTTTACAGGTGGAGTCACCAGGGGCAATTTTCACCAGTGAGTGGCAGGTGGGAAAACGAGGTAAAATCTTTCGTGCCCTCAAGTTTTGTACAACCACAAAGGAGAATCTCACACCTTTAGGGCGTTGGATGCGTAAATACGATCTAGACCATCTACCCCAGTTGTGGAATGTGCTGCGCGGTGAAACGACTTTGATGGTATCTCCTAATTGTACTTTAGAAACTGCTCTAACTGTGGCCGGACAAGAGCAGATGAATCAATTATCAGACATGACCGATTCATGGCAACAATCTAGTCTCTTGCATTTAGATAACCCAACACTGTGATTTTCTGCTAAATGCATTTAGTCTCTCAGGTGCGTTATGGCGCTTTGTCTGACGCACCCTAGACAAAGATTAGCAATTTTTTGTCTTACTCAAATTAAAGGGTTGTTGAGCATCTCTATGACTGTTCCAATTGATCACATTATGTTTGTAAAAGAATCATGTATATTCAAGCTGCTCAAGTCTTAGGCGATCGCTTTAAAGCCAGTAAATTTTGGCAGAAAAATTCTTTAATATTGCGAGAATTTAACAAATTCCGCAAAGTTGCTATTCTCGCTTTACTATTTTCAGTGCTAGCTGCAACTTTTGAAGGTTTTAGTATCGGCTTTCTCTTATCATTTTTGCAAAATTTAACTACCCCTGATGCCGAACCAATTCAAACTGGAATTTCTTGGTTTGACACCTGGATTTTAGCGACTCAGACATCGGCAATTGAGAGACTATATCGTATTTCCTTACTAATTTTAGTCAGTACATGGATACGTGCTAGTTTCAATTACCTCGCACAAGTATACATAGAAATATCTCAATTACGTCTAGCCGACCGCTTGCGTAAACAAATTTTTGAACAGTTGCAAGCATTACCTTTAAGTTATTTTAATAACACCAAATCCGGCGAAATAATTAATACTATCACTACGGAGATTGAGAGAATAAAACAGTGGTTTAGTGGAGCAGCATTTTTGATAACTAGAGGGATAACCATTTGTGTCTATTTTGTCTCCATGTGTTTATTATCTTGGCAGCTGACAATTATTTCTTTTCTATTATTCACCTTAATAGGGGTTGGATTATCAACACTCAATTCCCGTGCTAGGGAAACTAGTTTTAGTACCTCAATTGCTAATGGGAAATTTACCTCTATAGCTATTGAATTTATTAACGCAATTCGCACTGTTCAGGCATTTTCAACTCAAGAATTTGAGCGCCATCGTTTTTATCAAGCTAGCAATCAAGTAGTTAGCACCGCCACCAAAGTTGTATTAACCTGGGCGCTGGTTAGACCGCTAGCTGAAGCTTTAGCTAGTACGATTCTGATTGGCATGATTGTTTTTGCCTTTACTGCTTTTGTTGCCAATGGAACCCTACAGGTAGCTTCTTTGCTGACATTTTTCTTTGTTCTCTTTCGCGTTGTGCCAATTGTCCAAGATATTAATGGCACTAGAGCCCATTTAAGCACACTCGAAGGAGCAGCCGATAATATTAAGGAGTTAATTAGAACTGACAATAAAACCTATTTACAAAATGGTTATCTTCCATTTAATGGGCTAGAGTATTCAATTGATGTAGTCTCAGCGGATTTTGGCTATGATGCTAATACATCAGTGCTCAAGAATATTACCCTAAGTATTGAAAAAGGTAAAACTACGGCGTTAGTTGGTGGTACTGGTGCTGGTAAAAGTACATTGATTGATTTAATTCCCCGATTTTATGATCCAACAGCCGGAAATATCATGATTGATGGCGTGGATATCCGCAAATTTGACATTAAATCTTTACGACAGAAAATCGCTGTTGTCAGTCAGGATACCTTTATTTTCAATACTTCTGTGGCGAATAATATTGCTTACGGTACAGAAGGGGCGACTGAAGCTGCAATTCGCAAAGTTGCTCAACTAGCCAATGCACTCGAATTTATTGAAGAAATGCCTGAAGGGTTAAATACTCAACTGGGGGATCGCGGAGTGCGATTATCTGGAGGACAACGCCAGCGAATTGCCATCGCCCGGGCTTTGCTGCAAGACCCAGAAATTCTGATTTTGGACGAAGCCACCAGCGCTCTTGATTCCATGACTGAACGCTTGATTCAAGAATCTCTCGAAAAGCTATCTGTAGGTAAAACAGTGATTGCGATCGCTCATCGTCTCTCAACCATCGCCCAAGCAGACAAAGTCGTGGTATTAGAACAAGGACGCATTGTCGAGCAAGGTAATTACCAGGAATTATTAGAACTTAAAGGCAAGTTATGGGAATATCACAAGACCCAATATCAAATGGGTAACCCTGGATAAATTTATCCTGATTTATCGCTGGTAGATTGCAGAATAAATTGATATATTCTTGATTTTTAGGAGATATAAAAAATGGTAAATATTGGCTATCATGCGGCTAGATTGCAAGGAAAAATTAACCGTAATTTATATCAATCTAAGATAGCTAAAACCGTTAAACGTGACATCAAAATAACTCAACAAGTTCCGTTGACTGTATATGCATTATCTTGTGAACGAGACTTACCCGAACAAGTCGCAAGTATTCGCTCATTTATCACTCATGTTGGTATCCCTCATAAATTTACCGTGATTTCTGATGGTAGCTATACTGATTTGAGTTGTCAGTTATTGCGCCGGATTCATCCCTGTGTTGAAGTCATACCCATCAACGAATTTATTAAACCAGATTTACCGCAATGTGTATGTGATTATGCCCAAATCCATCCTATGGGTAAAAAATTATCAGCATTGATGTCAATTCCCATTCATGGTACCACTATCTATACAGACTCAGATATTTTATTCTTCCCAGGGGGAAGTGATTTAGTAGAGTTGGCTAATTCAGATAGTCCAGTCTGCCATTATTTACCAGATTGTGCAAATTCACTAGATGGGAGAATCCTTTATGAAGAAACAGAAAAATTAAATCCTATCAATGCGGGATTTATTTTATTTAAGCATGAGTTAGATTGGAGTTCTGCCATCAAACGTTTAGCAAATTTATCAGGAACACCAAGCTATTTTACAGAACAAACCATTGTCCATTTAACAATTCATAATCATGATAGCGTTCCCCTCTGCTCAGAAAAGTATGTAATGAATGTCATGGATCAATTTATATATAGAGATAAATTGGCGAGTAAAACAATTGCTCTACGGCATTATGTCAGTGATGTGAGACATAAGTTTTGGATGAATGTAGCAATATAAATTTTCATCCTAACTTGTGTTAGAGAAAAATGATGATTATAACTAAACAATTTGAGTCAATATGAGTTACACATTAGTTGATAAGAAAATGATCTATCACTGCTCCCGTACTAATATCAGTGGGGGTGGGGGTATTGAAACTTATTTAGCCTCTTTGATAAATTCTCCCATGACTGGGTTCAGCGATCGCACAATTTCTTCTTTAAAGAATTTCGATCAGCAGCAAGCCCAATTACTGCACATTCACGACCCAGATATGCTGCTGGATTTGCGGGAAGAATGTCCAGCCATATTGACTTTACATAATCACTCTAGCTATTGTCCTAGTGGCACAAAATATTTAGCCAATCGCGCCAAAGTGTGCGATCGCCCCATAAATCCTCTGGGGTGTGCTTGGGGACATTTGATAGACGGTTGTGGTAGCCGCCGACCGCAAAAGCTGATACACAATTGGTTTAACACTTACCATCCACTAGAAAGACTCAAAAAACTGCAAATTCCTGTAATTGCTAACAGTGATTATGTACGTCAGCAAATCATTAGTAATGGTATCCCACCGCAAAGAGTGGTGACACTGCGGTGTGGTGTCAAACCACCTACACAACCCACAGCACCTTTAAATTTAGCCACTCATCAAAATCAGCGGATTTTGTTTGCTGGTCGCATTGTTCCCGATAAAGGCGTGGAATGGTTGATTAAAGCTTTGGCGCAAACTCACCCAGGAATTCATCTTGATATTGCTGGCGATGGTTGGAGTAAGCCAACCATGGAAAAACTAGCCAGTCAAATGGGCTTAAGCGATCGCATTACTTGGCATGGTTGGTGTAATAGTAAGCAATTAGAGTTACTTTATCAACAGTGCTTTGCCGTAGTCTTTCCTAGTCTTTGGCCTGAACCTGCTGGTCTAGTAACCCTGGAAGCCTATAGTCACTATCGACCTATCATTGCTAGTGCTGTAGGCGGTATTCCCGAACATATACGAGATGGGGAAACAGGAATTTTAGTTCCAGCTAATAATATCAAACAATTAGCTCATGCTATCAACGAACTAGCCACTAATTATCCCAAAAGCCGACTCATGGGTGAGAGGGGTCAAGCTTGGTACCAGACAGAATTTACTATTGATATCCACCTGCAAAGGTTAGCAGAAATTTATGGGCAAACCATCGCCCAATTTGAGGACAGAACCACTAACAATAAAGTTTTAAAATCATCTCAATAGTCGAAATTATGTCACTAAATACTGAATTCAACCCTACAGATAGCCCGTTGGTGAGTGTAGTCATTCCCACTTATAATCGACCAGAGTACCTCAAGCAGGCGATCGCCAGTGCTGTTAACCAAACTTATAGAAACATTGAAATTATTGTTTCTGATAACTGCAGTCCAGAAAGTCCCCAAGCCATGGTGGAATCTTTTGCAGATCCACGCATTCGCTTTTGGCGACATTCAGAAAATGTGGGAATGCTGGGAAATCAGATACATGGTTTCAAAATGGCGCGTGGTAAATATGTCGCTACTCTCCACGATGATGATATGTGGAAGGAGGACTTTTTAGCAAAGCTTGTACCACCCTTAGAAGCAAATTCTGATTTAATCATCGCCTTTTGTGACCAATATATTATCGATAGGTATGGCAAGATTCAATATGATAGAACTGAATTGAATACACGCAGTTATAAGCGAGATAAACTCGCCACTGGAACTCATCAACCATTCTATAAAATTGGGTTAATAGATAAAAGCATACCCACAGCAGCAGCTTGTTTAATTCGCAATCATGTGATTGATTGGGAGATTATTCCCTCAGAAATTGGGGGGATGTGGGATTTATATTTAACCTACCTCTGCTGTATATCGGGTTCTAGTGCTTACTATCATCCAGAAAGACTAACACTATATCGAGACCATCACGAAACTGAAACTCAACTCAGTGGTAATCGTGATGCACAGGCAAAAATTCGCAAGGCCAAAAGCGAGATTTTCTGTTACCAAATCTTTATACAAGATAGTCGTATAAAGGAATTTAAATCTTACTTTCAAGGAAAACTGTTAGAATCCCATACCACATTGGGAATTGGTTTACTACGAAATCAACAGACAAAAACAGCACGTTATCACCTTTGGCGATCCATCAAACAGCAGAAATTTAATTTCCGCACTATTGCAGCTTTAACTCTGAGTTTTACACCCAAATTTATCACCAATCAGTTACTCAGAACAGCAAGATAAATTGACAACTACCTGAATCAGAAGAGCTATGGCACCAGCTAATTTTTTAATGATTAATTACCAGTACCGACAAAACTAGTATTACATATCAAATCCTGAAAGGTAATAAATGAAAATTTGTATCGTTACCCATAGCCTACAAAAATGTGATGGTCAGGGTAGAGTTAATTATGAAGTAGCCCAAGAAGCAATTCGTCGCGGTTATCAATTAACATTATTAGCTAGTCAAGTAGATTTAGAATTACAGCAAAGTCACCTAATTAAGTGGGTTGATATTCCTGTAAAAGGCTATCCTACAGAATTTCTCCGTAACATTATTTTCGCCACTAAAAGCACAATATGGTTAAAACAACATCGCCAAGAAGTGGACATAGTAAAAGTTAATGGCGCAATTACTAATCCCCCAGGAGATGTCAACGCAGTACATTTTGTCCATAATTCTTGGGGGAAATTTACCTCTAATAAAACTCAAAAAAAACCAGGAAATTTCCTATATAACTCCTACCAGTGGCTATACACAACTTTAAATGCACATTGGGAAAAACCAGCTTTTCTTAAAGCTCAAGTAGTAGTAGCCGTTTCTGATCAAGTCGCTCAGGACTTACAAGCAATAGGTGTACCCCCAGAGTCTATCAAAGTAATTTTAAACGGCGTTGATTTACAAGAGTTTTCCCCAGGAGTCAGCGATCGCCAAAAATGGCAACTACCCGAAAATGTACCCTTAGCATTGTTTGCGGGCGATATCAGACTGACGCGCAAGAACTTAGATACAGTCTTACAAGCCTTAGTCCAAGTTCCTGACTTACATCTAGTCGTAGCGGGAAATACTCAAGGAAGCCCCTATCTTCAGTTAGCAGCATCATTAGGACTTTGTCAGCGCGTACATTTTTTGGGACAGCGGTCTGATGTACCAGAACTGATGAAAGCTGTGGATTTCTTGGTTTTCCCCTCACGTTATGAACCCTTTGGGTTAGTGGTTATTGAAGCCATGGCTTCTGGGTTACCTGTAATTACCGCCAGTTCCACCGGTGCTGCTGCTTTAGTAACACCAGAATCGGGAATAGTGTTGTCAAACTCAGACGATGTAAAAGCTTTAACACAAGCATTACAGTTACTCAGTAGCGATCGCTCATTATGCCAACAAATGGGAAAAGCCGCGCGTTTAGTTGCAGAACAACACAGTTGGAGCAGTATGGCACAAACCTATTTAGATTTATTTGAGGAGTTAATGAATCATGAGGAATACGGTTCTCGTCCCCACCTATCGCCGTCCTCTAGATCTATCACGTTGCCTTTTGGCGCTGCAAGTACAAACTAAACCAGTTGATCAAGTAGTTGTCGTGGTTCGGGATACAGATACCCAGACTTGGCAATTCCTCGGCGGATTTTACGCCGAAAGGTTACCATTACATATTGTACCTGTGACAGAGCCGGGAGTAGTAGCCGCACTCAACGCCGGATTGAACGTGGTAATAGGAGATATTGTTTCTATTACTGATGATGACGCGGCACCTCATTCTGATTGGTTGGAAAGAATCAACGCTCACTTTATCACTGATCCTGCTATTGGCGGTGTCGGTGGTCGGGATTGGGTACACTACGGTGACAAAATTGAAGACGGTCAACAGCCCATAGTTGGTAAGTTGCAGTGGTTCGGCCGGGTAATTGGTAACCACCATTTAGGAGTAGGATCACCCCGGGAAGTTGATGTTCTCAAAGGGGTGAATATGAGTTTTCGTACCCAAGCAATTGGGAAATTAACATTTGATCAGCGAATGCGTGGTACAGGAGCGCAGGTACACTTTGAAATGGCCTTTACTCTGAGTTTAAAGCGGGCTGGTTGGAAAATAATTTATGATCCCCAAGTGGCGGTAGATCACTATCCAGCCCAACGTTTTGATGAAGACCAACGCCACAACTTTAATGAAATTGCTTTGATTAACCTAGTTCATAATGAAACTTTAGTCTTACTAGAACATCTGCCGCGATCGCGTCATTTTGTGTTTTGGCTGTGGGCATTATTAGTAGGGACAAGAGATAGTTTAGGTTTAATCCAATGGCTGCGACTTTTACCTAGTCAAGGTAAAATTGCCGGACAAAAGTTATTGCTGTCCTGGCGGGGACGTTGGTTAGCACATCGACAATTCGTAATTGGTCATTAGTTATTGGCGATCATGATTTCTAAACAAATACATTTCAATAGTTTTTCAGAATCACACTTTTTTCCCCAAGAGCGATCGCTACAAGGTTGGCTAGCTATTTCCGGCTTTCTGCTACTGACTGTAGTTTCCTATTTTGCCGGTGCTGCTGCTTTATTGCGCTTAGTTTACCCCGTGACCGCTTTAGCAGTAGCCATATTCTTATACTTACGTCATCCCATTCTCTATATCGGTTTTACTTGGTGGATATGGTTTCTTACACCCTTAGCCGCCCGTTTAGTTGACTATCGAATTGGCTGGGACCCCACCCGTCAGATGCTCATAGCACCTTACTTAGTAGTATTTGTGACTATAGCGACTTTTTTACGCCACTCTCCCCGGGCTTCCACTCAGGGAGCCATGCCATTTATTTTAGCTTCTATCGCGGTCTTCTATGGTTTTTTAATCGGTTTGGTTCATAATTCACCCCTACCTGTAGCCAGGGGTCTTTTAGATTGGCTAAGTCCCATTCTCTTTGCCTTTCACTTGTTTATCAACTGGCGAGACTATCCCAGCTACCGCCAGAATATTCAACGTATATTCATCTGGGCTGTATTGCTATTAAGTATTTATGCTATCTATCAATTTGTAGTCGCACCGGAATGGGATAGATACTGGCTGATAGAATCGAAAATGTATACAAGTTCAGGAAGTCCTGAACCTTTTGGTATGAGGGTATGGAGTACTTTACACTCACCTGGACCGTTTGCTTCTCTTATGCAAACAGGACTACTGTTATTATTCACCAGTTCGGGAAGCTTAATTTTACCGGCCTCAGCCCTTGGTTATTTGTCATTTTTACTGACACAAGTACGTACTAGTTGGTTGGGTTGGTTGTTGGGAATCGTGATGATTTTTGGTTCCGTCAAGGCGCATCTTCAAATGCGCTTAATGGCCATGATTTTAATCATCATCATGTCTGTTATACCCTTGACTAATATTGAGCCGATTTCTGATGTGGTGACAAATCGGTTAGAAACATTTTCTCAGTTAGAAAAAGATACTAGCTTTAATGAGAGATCAGAAAGCTATGAGAGAAATTTAAACTTAGCTCTTTCTAATGTTTTAGGTAACGGATTAGGAAATATCTGGACCCTGAATGAAAAGACTGGTGAATTGGAAGTCTTTGTCCTTGACAGTGGTATTCTAGATATGTTTTTTACCCTGGGTTGGGTGGGTGCAATACCTTATCTGGCCGGGTTTATGTTGATAATTTTCAGCGTGTTTCAGTATGCTGAAGCTCGGTTTGATACTTTTGTCAGTACCGCCCGCGCGATTAGTATGACTTTTTGTGTGCAGCTAGTTGGCTATAGTACCATGATCGGTCTTTCTGGTATGATTATGTGGGGATTTCTAGCTATGGCCATGGCAGCCCATAAGTACTATCAGCATCAAAATACTCAGTTTTGAGTGAGATTATTTCCGCACAGCGCGGAACATCCCAAAGCGGCACAGACCTGTACCAAATGCCAGTCGCATCAGTAGCAGTGTAGGAACTTCTCGCACAGATTTAATCAAACCAGGTATCCCAAAACGCACTAATCCCTGCGGACGGGCTATTCCTTGCCAAATAGAATCTAACCAAGAAGGAAGTGTTGCTTGTGTCCAGTCTGCTGTCTTCACCTCTCCTTGAACTAATTCCGTCTCTGATAACAGTTCACTAAAACCTTCAATGCTGGCAAAAGCAGGATGAGACCACTGATCTAGTAATTGTTTCATTACGGGTTTTTCCCAAAAATTCAGAGGTTTTTGGCGTTCGTCCCTCTGATTCCAGTCAGCCACAACCAGCACTCCACCCGGCTTGAGCACCCGCATTAATTCTTTGGCAAAAACGGCTTTATCTGGCATATGCGGACCGGCTTCAATAGACCAAACTACATCAAAACTGGCATCAGAGAAGGAAAGCGCCATAGCATCATCTACCTGAAATTTCACATCCAGTCCATTGTCCGTTAACTCCTGGGCACGTTGGACTTGTTGAGGACTGATGGTAATCCCTGTTACCGCAAATCCATAATCTTTTGCTAGAATACGACTACTACCCCCGATGCCACAGCCAACATCTAAAACAGTTGTACCGGCGGGTAATTTATCTAAACCAGCCCAATGCACCATTTCATGCACAAAGTCAGATTTAGCCACCAGAAAATCTTTTCTTTGTGGTGGTGATCCATAATGACCTAAGTGGATGTGTTCGCCCCAGTAAAATTCTAAAATCCCATCTTCTGTCCATTGGTCGTAAGAATTGGCTACGGAGTTAGATGATTGGTAACGACGAGGGGTGAGTAAATATAATAAAATCCCTATCGCTAATACTGCGGTGAGTAGTCCCAGGGCAAAAAACAACCAACTCATGGAAATCAGTCCTTAATATTTCTTTACAATTCTATCCTATTTTTGGCATGGCTTCAGCGAAGGTAACTATGGCAAGATCCCATCTTGATGTCGCTTTGATACCCTATTTAAAACTCCACTATTCTCCAGGTTGAATGGTAGAACAGCATCTTAACTTGGTAAAATTCAGTTTGCCGAAGCAAAGAACACAAAAATATGGTAGCTACCCCAACTAATTTAGATATTCCTGCCTTAGAAGCAGAATATAGTCAAAGGACACCCAGGGAAATTCTTAAATTTGCCTTAGAAACTTTTAACAATATCTCCATTTCTTTTAGTGGTGCTGAGGATGTTCTCCTCATTGATATTGCATCAAAAGTTACTAAAAATTTCCGTGTTTTTACTCTCGATACCGGACGATTGCACCCCGAAACATACCAGTTATTGAATCAGGTCAGAGAACATTATGGTATTAAATTAGAAGTCCAATTTCCTGATGCTGGGGAAGTGCAAGCTTTAGTAGAAGAGAAGGGATTGTTTAGTTTCTATCAAGATGGTCATAAAGAATGCTGCGGGGTTCGCAAGGTCAGACCCCTACGCCGGAAACTCAATACTCTGGATGCTTGGATTACAGGTCAACGCAAAGACCAAAGCCCTAGTACCCGCAACCATATCCCGGTGATTGAAGTTGATACTGCTTTTTCGACTCCAGACCATCAGTTAATTAAGTTTAACCCCTTAGCCAACTGGTCTTCTGCACAGGTGTGGGAATATATCCGCGCTTTAGATGTACCTTACAATAAGTTGCATGAACGCGGTTTCGTCAGCATTGGCTGTGAACCCTGCACTAGACCTGTGTTACCTAACCAGCATGAACGTGAAGGGCGTTGGTGGTGGGAAGAATCCACTGCTAAGGAATGCGGTTTGCATCTTGGTAACTTGCAAAAGTAGTTTAAACTGATGAGCGATGCCTCCGCCGGGCGCGGAGCGCCATCGCTCTTGTTGACGATTTTTGTGGTACTGAGTTTAAATCGCAGAAATCAGCTAGTTGCTTCCACTGGTTTTTGCTGAGAAATATTCCCCGGTATTGGTTCGGTTTTCGTTCCTGGAGATACAGCAGTGACTTCAATATGGTTGAATAACGTGGTGACAAATGCAAATAGCAAGAATGGTAGGGACAACAAAACTATGAGACCTACAGTTGCTAAAGCATATACAGGACGTTTAGCACCCATTAAAGCTAAAGCCGAAGCCAAACTGACAGTGATTGTAATTAGCCAAACAATTATTTGACCGTAGATATCACCAAAGGTCAGGGTACAGACAAAACGGTATTTTTGAAAATTACTCTTGTCCATCATGTTTTATATTTATTCCACTTCTGCTATATAAAACCTAGACAAAGCTAGACTTTACTTTCTACTTCAACGGGAGCATGGGAGCGGTTATCCCTTAGTAGACTTGCACGCCTTAGCCAGACGCGATATTTCTCTTAAGATTTACAAGAAAGACTACCGCTAT
>NZ_JANQDF010000002.1:0-10482 GCF_029891675.1 Anabaenopsis tanganyikae CS-531 | reverse complement strand
ACCTGTTGACAAAGTGCTAAACCTTGATTCCAAGCGTGTCTGGCTACTCCTGCGTGTTGCGCCAGTAGTAGTCGTTGTTGCTTGTTAACTTTGAGTTGAGTTTTGAATCCTAGTAGCATACAGTAATTTTACTGCAATTTTCTCACAAAGCGAAAAGATGACAGGAAGTTTTGAGTAAATGTGAGTATTTCTTAGTATTAGTTAAGAAAACAGGAACTAGCTACTAAACCTTTTGATGTTGTCACCATGGCCACTTAGGAATTTGCTACTATTGCGGGTCAATGATAGCGGAGGAACAGCCCCCAGATTTATTCAGGGGGCAAAAAAGCAATATCCCACAGGTTTTTTATTGAATTTACTCAGCTAAAGCCCTGCTGGTAACTGCTCGTTGTAACTGAGCCAAGGCGCGATTGTAATCTAAAATAGCTGTAATTCGATTACCTTCAGCTCTTGTTAAGTCGTTTTCGGAGTTAATCACATCAGTTTGAGTACCTACACCGGCTTGGAATCGCAACCGAGCCAAACGCAGAGCCTCTCTAGCCTGTTCTAAAGCAGCATTAGCAGTTTGGACATTTTCTAAACTAGCTCGCTGGGTAGAAAAAGCTTGTTCAACCTGGAAGCGGATTTGGTTGCGCTGTTCACTAAATTGAGTTTCTGCGATCGCCACATTAGTTTTTGCTTGAGCAGCGCTAGCTTTGGCGGCTCCACCATCGTACAAATTCAAACTAGCCCTAACTCCCACAGAGTAACCATCAGTAAGGCTAACACCATCATCGAATTGATCTAGCAGGTTATAACTAGCAATGAAGCGCACTTGAGGACCTAGGGATGCAAGTGCTTCTCGCTGCTGTTGTTCACTGATGTTACGTTGTGCCAATTGCTGTTGAAGTTCTGGGCGATTTTGAAACGCTAACACAATGCTAGTTTCTAAGTCTCGGTTCCACAGACCAGCCAATTGCACAGGATCAGCCGCACTCAGATTTATCGATTGTGGCACACTCAGGCGAGTCGCGAGAATCCGACGAGCAATTTCTTGCTGGGAGCGAGCATTAGTCAGTTCTTGCTGGGAGTTAGCCAGGTTAACTTGGGATTGCAAAACATCAAATCGTGTACCCACCCCAGCCCTTTCTAAAGCTTGTGCATCTCGTAAACTGGCCTGGGAATTTTCCACAGCAGATTGGGCGATGCGTACTCGTTCATCTGCTTGTTGCAAATTGTAGTATTCCGTAGCCACATTCAAGCGAATTTCTTCCGATTGGCGTTCTACAGCCAACTCACTGAACTTTAACCGCTCTTCGGCCTGTTTAATGGTAGCTTGCCGTCTCCCAGAGGTAAACAGGTCATAGCTCAGTTGGGCTTCTCCTCTAAAAGAGGATATAGTTTCCGCTCCTGGCTGAGGTATACCTGTTTGTTGCTCTGCTTGATTGATCGCCCGCTGTTGGTCAGCAGACCGGCCGCGATTGACATCAGCACTAAGACCCAGATTGGGCAACAAAGCAGCTTGCTCCTGGCGTAGGGCGGCTTGATCCCGTTCTAGCTCCAGTAGAGACACCTGTAAATCTCGATTGTTGCGCCTTGCTAGTTCTAAGGCCTGTGCCAAGGTAATGGGCTGATTAGTTTCCAGTCTTACTTCCTCTGGTTTAGTCGGAAATTGCAGAGGGTTGGGACTAGGAGTTAGGTAATCAGGAATTTCCACGCTATTCGTAGGGGTAAATTCCACCTTTTCCACCGGTGTGATATTTTCCCCCGTGGTTACAGGTGCCACATACTCAGTTCCTGGTGAGGGAAAAGTTAATATCCCCGCAGTATTGACCAATCCTGAGTTGGTGTTGCTAGCAGATGAATAACTCCCAGCTATCAAGTTCCTAGTTCTTGAGGGAGGGAGACAGCCACTAATAGCTGAACAACCATGTACCCCCACTAATTTTGTTGCTCTTGCGCCGGTGACCGCAGTCGGTAGAATTGTCGATAAATGAGTTTGCTGTTGTTTACCGGTCGCTGTTGGTTGCTGTAAAGCCGACAGGGTAAAACTGACTGGCTGGGTAGAAGTTCTGGGTGGGACCACAGTCGCCACAACAGTTTGATTTAATTTATTCCCTGAAGTACCGACTTGAGTTGGTTGTTGATGGTTTTGAAAATGGGCAAAATTCTGCCCATGTGTGACACCGACTTTACCTTCATCTTTTTGAGAGGGCTGATGTTCTACAGGTGTCCCAGTCTTTTTGCTCAAGCTGGCTGGATTATTCTTACTACTTGAAGACTGTAATTGCAGTCTAGTTAACTCAGATTCTGGTACTACATCTGGAAAAACATCCGCATTAGTATCACGCATTTGGGTATTAATATTGTCTCCCAGCCAGGTTTGACTGTCAGGAAAGGTCAAGACCCCTGCAGAAGAGACAATTGGTGTACCGCTCACTGTCGTCGCCAAAGCAGTTTGGGTTGTTAATACTGCTGCTGTGACGCCAGGTAAGAAACTATAAAATAAATATTGTCCTTTCACCGCATCCCCTCACACGAAAATCAATACTAGGGGCAGAAAACCCGTCTTATGAGCCGAATATAGCACGATCCTTAATTTCAGTATGGATTACCACGACTCTAAATTGGGGAGTCGGAACTCGGTTTGTTGTCAAAACGTTGCACTATGCGAGATAGTTCCGCCTTTTCATCGATACTAACCCGGGTAGGCGCACCACTAATAATTCGTTCGTAGTTACGGAAAGAATCTTTAATTTCCGGACCATCAGCAGTAATATTGTACTCACGGATACCTTTATCGTGCCAGGAACCCCGCATTTTAAACACATTAATCGCCCGTGACATTTCACCCCGAATCTCTACGTACTGCAACATCAAAATCGTATCAGTAATTGTGGAAATATGGGAGTCTGTGATGGAATGTGATCCCAGAAATTGGTCAGTTGTGTTGGTAAAAAAACCGGTGATTTCTTCTTGTTTCGCATAACCAGTCACACCAATGACAAACTGGCGAAAGGCATTATTGCTGACTCCTCTGGCTAATGCTGACAGGGAGTCAATGGCAATGCGAGATGGCTTAAACATAGCAATTTCTGATTTAATAATTTGCAAGTGGTCTTCTAAACCAGTTGATTCAGGATAAGTACAAATTATTTTCAGTAAACCTTGACGTTCTAAGTCTTCAAAGTCAATTCCCCAAGAGTAAGCATTACGAGACAGTTGGGCGCGCGATTCTTCATAAGCAAATAATATTGCCTGCTCACCATTGATGCAGCCATCTTGCAAAAATTTACTCACCAATAAAGTTTTACCAGTTCCGGTGGCTCCCGTTGCCAAAATAATAGAATCTTTAAAGAAACCACCCCCACACATTTTATCTAGGGTTTCGACTCCCGAGGATACTCTGATATTAGAGGAGCGCTGGGTTAAGCGCATGGCTCCCAAGGGAAAAATATTAATTCCTCCATTGGTAATTGTAAAGGGATATTCCCCTTTCATATGAGTTGTACCACGCAATTTGAGAATTTCAATTGTGCGGCGCCGCCGTTCTCCTTCTAAAACGTTACGCACAATTACTACATTGTCGGAAACAAATTCTTCTACTCCAAATGAAGCAACAGAACCGTATTCTTCACTACGTTCAGTAGTAATTATAGTTGTGACGTGTAGTTGCTTGAGACGGGCCACAAGACGGAAAATCTCTCGCCGCACTACTCCCATGGCTTCATACTGCTGAAATACGGCTGTGATGGAGTCAATTGATACTCTTTGGGCTTTGTATTTGCGAATTGCATATTGCAAACGCTCAATCAGGGCTGAAAGGTCAAAGTTACCTACAATATCTTGACCTTCGGGATCCGGTGAAGCATCCAGAATAAATAACTTACCTTCGTCAATTAGCTGTTGTAAATTCCAACCGAAAATTTCCGCATTTTTAATAATGTCACCGGGGGATTCTTCAAAGGTTACAAATACACCCCCTTGATCAAATCGGGTAATACCGTTATAGAGAAATTGCAGTGATAATAAGGTTTTACCTGTGCCAGATGTACCACTAACTAAAGTAGTTCTACCAACGGGTAAACCTCCGTGGCTAATGTCATCAAAGCCCTCTATCATCGTGCGAATCTTTTCTACCCCAACCAAGGGGTTGTTGTTTGGCGTTGCTTGGTCTTTTTCGCTCATTGCTTACTAGGATATGGGTTTTATACCCGCTTTTTATATTAGTAAAATTGGTGATTTGTTAGAAAATTTGTATGATGAACCCTTGTTTATTATTCCCAATATTCTTCGCCCAGTTCTTCATAAAGTAAGTCTAATCCAATCAATACCCTTTCTCTGTCTGATAAGTCACCAATGATTTTGCGCACCGGTGGAGGTAAAATTTTAGATAATGTTGGGGTGGCTAAGATTTTATCTTCTTCGGCTAGCTGGGGGTTCTTTAGGACATCAATTACTTTTAAGGCATATACACCTTGAAATTCTTGCTCTAAAATGTTTTTAAGGATTTTTAAGGCTCGAACTGAGTTGGGTGTGTTTCCAGCTACATAAAGCTTGAGAACATAGGTTTTTTTGGATTGATTCATCTGACAAATTTACTCTCTTTAGAGATTGAACATCTATAATGTTCACACAGGTGAGCGAGGATATCTATTAGTGCTAGGCGATAATCAAGTAATATTTCGTCGCTCCTTCCTTCTAGCTTTAGTTGTGTGGAAAAGTCTTCAATTAATTCCATATGAAATTCAAGGATTTGTGGCACAGGAATATTAGCACAAAATACTGCATTGATAAATTTATCGATTTGTTCTTTCAGAGTTTTGTCTGGGGTGAAGTAATTGAGAAGAATATGGCGGTAATCTGATTTTAGTTGTTGTAACAATACCTGCCGATCAACTTGAGTCATCTGCTGAAAGAAGTGCTGTGGTTTGTGCTTCTGACATGGAAATACATCAAAATGTTTATTAGTAAAATTTTTATTAAGATATTCTCACCATCACCTCAGTAGGTAGTAGATTTTAACAGTGGTAGTAGTTCTACTCTGGGGGCGAAGTAGTTAGTCTGTGGTGTCATAGTTCCAAGGCCTAATCTGCCTGCTCAACTCGACTTGAATGGGTAGTTGAGCCGGATGATCTAATTTTTGGCAGTGGAAAAATCAATATGAGTAGTAATATCATCTATATACTGATATATCCGTATACTGATATATAATCTTGGGAATATCTATGTTAGATGTGAATCACACCTCTAAACTTCTAAGTTGATGTCTAGTTGTGTATTCAAGTGGCGATTTCTCTTTGAGAGAAGGACTCATATCAACATCATATCAACCTCAGGTTGTTGCACCAGATACACTGTAGTCAGTGCTGGGGCTTCATAGTTTATTGATGAAGCCTAGTAGTTTTTCCATCAAGATACATGAATTAGTTGAGCATAGACTTATGTATATTTCCTCATGTATGGATACAGTAGTTTTACTATAATCTCCGTGTCGTGGTTGCCGGCAAATTTATGAACAAAGACCAGAATCTGGCGGTCGTGGGCGGACATATTGGGGAAATTGATTCCCTTTTACCCTTTGGCGGTGAGACAAGTAGTACTGATGCATTTCCCTGTATGCTTGTAACTCCTGTTACTCCGGTAATGTTAGTGACCAAAACGGTTTAAGATGACTAACTATGCAAACTAGACTTCCTCAACCCCTGTAAGGATGTTTAAGAGTTTGCATAAGGGAGCAGAGAAATGGCGGGAGCATTACAAGGTATGTCTTGAAAACTGTCCCTGAAAGCCAGTCAATAAAGACTAAATCCCTGGTGAGATGAGGCATTTATCTATCTCCCCGCCTTGGAGGTGGGGGTTCTGACTCCCTGTAATAGATACTTAAATTAACTCAAAGTATCTTCACATTCTAAATCATTATAATTCCTCAAGGTTTATTAGCGAATCTTTGGCCTGATAATTGTTTTAGTTGTCACTATTGCAGAGGAGTTTGAACACCAGTAGGAAACTGACAAGGATATTCACCGAAAACTAAGATTGGCCAGGACAACGAGTCAATCCCATAAGTCTTGTCTTTTAACAACCTCGTCGTGAGTACAGGCGAACGGCTTTCCCCCTTGTCTCAATGGCATTGAAGCTGTAAAAAGAATCCGTGAAATGATTCTTCTGAATATTATTGCTTTGCCGCTCTAATACTTTTTGCCGAAGTGCCGATGGTGAAGCGGCAAGCTTACACAAAGAAGAATGACCCCTAAGGTTCCTTATGTCAATGTTACAGTACCCGCTTTATGACTTTCTCGCAACCGTACCCAGCTGCTTAGAAACAAGTACTCTGGCTATGGTGCTGGAGATTTTTGAGCAAGAGCAGTGCGATCGCTTGGTAGTAGTAAATCAGCAACAATACCCCTTAGGATTGGTGCAGTCTGCCCGCTTAACACAAAAATTATTGGCAGTATGGGGTGGAAATCAAGTTTTGGACTTGCAGCAGCCATTGTCAAGGTGGGATCAAGCCATAATCGAGCCTCTCAAGACATTACCAGCAACTTATTGTGTAGAGCAATTAGATCTGCTTTGGCGTTACCAAAGGAGCCGAAACAACAATAACTTAGATTGGGCACTGATTGATAAAGAAGGCAAATTTCTAGGGCTGCTGAATAGCTCACGAGTGTTAAGAGCATTAACTCAAGAAAAATTGGCTTTTGATTCTAGTAGCAGCCACTGCTCACCTTCGGGGAAGAGAACGCCTAAAAACAGTTCCCCAGATAATGCTAACACCTCCAACAAGATCAGCAAAACTCACTGGCGAACTGATAAGTCACCACGGGGGCGAACTACTGGGAGAATCGCTGAATGCCAAGCTGGGCTGCCGCGATTGCTACCAGCACTGCGGGATTGCTTACGTGGAGAAGCCATAGCCAGATCGCGGCTGAGAAATCAATATCAACCGGCACAAAAATCACTAGTGCAGCTATTAGAAATACTGCCTTGGCCGTTAATGCTGCAAACTCGAACAGGTGAAATAGTAGCGCAAAATCCGGCTTGGTGGGAGCAATTAGGAGTATTGAAAGATCCCGAAGGGATTCGCGAACAAGTCGAAGCAATACTAGCCTCCCAGGAGAGGAAAACGGCTTCAGAATACGCTAAAGCTAGCAGATTTTATTCTCAAGGGAATAATCATCCTAGGGAATCTCATTCAACAGAACAGACCTTGATGTCAGCGAATGAACCTCTGCCACAGGGGGGATATTCCCCACCACCCAGACATAGCCTACACGATAGCGTTCGCGGAGCATCTGCTAGAGAAGAAGATAAAAGTAAGCAGTCAACCCCCAAAAAGAGTAAATCCAATCACTGTTTTTTGGATAGTCAGATGGGTACTTGCACCTGTGTTGTGGAAGTGCACAATGGTAGCGAGCGAATTTGGCAGTTTGCCAAAATTACCTTAGATAGTCACAAATCAGAACTTCTCTCCCAAGAACTGAATCTGCCAGAATTGAACTGTAGGCAAACTGAGGCTACTCCCAAGACTCAAGGAAGTAATGACCTATGTTTAGTATTAGCTACTGATGTCACCGAACAGCAGCAGATATATAAAGAACTAGCAGCCAAAAATGCTGACCTGATTCAATTAAATCGATTAAAAGATGAGTTTTTAGCTTGTATTAGTCATGAACTGAAGACTCCCCTAACTGCGGTTTTAGGACTATCAAGGTTACTGGTAGATCAGCAGTTGGGTGAACTCAACGAGCGCCAAGCCCGTTATGCAGGACTGATTCATCAAAGCGGACGACATTTGATGAGTGTAGTTAATGACATTTTAGATTTGACCCGCATGGAAACCGGACAGATGGATTTAGCCCTTGTCCCGGTGAAAATTCGTGCAGTGTGCGATCGCGCCATCACAGAAGCAAAAGCGATTCACACTCAAACCACCAAAGCTACCGCCACCCCAACAGCCAATTCCATACCTGAATTAGCCATCTCGATTGAACCAGATTTAGACGAGATAGTAGCGGATGAATTGCGCTTGCGGCAGATGTTAGTACACCTACTTTCCAACGCCTTTAAGTTCACAGAAAACTCCGGGGAAATTGGTTTGCGCGTCAGTCGTTGGGAAGGCTGGATTGCCTTTACTATCTGGGATACAGGTATTGGCATTCCCGAACATCAGCAACATTTAATCTTCCAAAAATTCCAACAACTAGAAAATCCCCTGACGCGCCAATTTGAAGGTACTGGTCTGGGGCTGGTTTTAACCAGGGCTTTAGCTCGTCTTCACGGAGGTGACGTGAGCTTCTTATCTCGTGAAGGCAAAGGTAGCCAATTTACACTACTACTCCCACCTAGTCCGCCCACAACAGGCTTGAGTGAAGCAGAGACAGGAATCAAAGAACATAGCCAGATCAAAACTCCTGAAACACAAGGATTGAGCAGCTTGGGAGTGAGGGGTCACGCCGTTTCCCCAGGGTCGCGCAGAGAAATCTCAGCACGCCAGCGCGTGGCGACAACTACCCAACATCCACCCGCCAGCTCACAACGGTTAGTGCTAGTAGTGGAAGCAGTAGCTCGATATATCGAAGATTTGACCGATAAGCTGAAAGTTTTAGGTTATCGTGTCGTCATCGCTCGCTCAGGAACAGAAGCAGTAGAAAAAGCCCGCCGCTTGCAACCGAAAGCGATCTTCTTAAACCCCTTATTACCCTTACTGTCAGGTTGGGATGTTCTGACTCTATTGAAATCTGATGCTGCAATTAGGGATATTCCCGTAATAGTCACAGCCACTGGCGCGGAAAAAGAGCAAGTATTTGCCCATGGGGCGGATGGTTTCCTTAACTTACCAGTTCAGCATGAGGCCTTAGTACCACTGTTAGAAAACTTGTGTACTCAACCAGCAATGAGAAATTCACAGTTAAATAATCATCCAATCACCCCGATCACAAGTCCACTGAGAATTCTCAGGTTGGTAGAACAGAATTTAGAATCAATTAACCCCCACCCTTCACTGCGAGAACATCGGGTGATAGAAGTAGATGATTTAGATCAAGCTGAACTCTTGGCACAGGTTTGGCAGTTTGATGTCATTTTACTGGATGTCGAAGGTGCCTTGGCACAAACTTACCTACAAGAGTTAGCTCAACATCCCATACTGGCTAATATTCCACTGGTGACTTGTGATGTGGCGACTACCCTAGCTGCTTCCCAGATACCTGGTTTGTCGGTGTTTCCTTACTTGAGATCATTGTCCCAAGAAAAAGAAAACGGTGATTATACCACAGATCCCTTGTTATCTGTGTTACAAATTGCATCTGGTATCTGCTGCCCACCCAGTATCCTGGTGGTAGATTTAACCATGCTGGACTATGGCCTGAGGGTTCAGCCAGACGCTGATCAGGGTGATCAAACAGTCGCAAAACATTCACCCAATAACCAGGGTAACCATAGCTTGCATGGTTTAGCTATACGGGGATCTGAGTGGTTTCAAGCTTTAATCCAGTACTTACAAACGGCTGGTTTAAAAGCCTCAATGGGGCGTTACTGGGCAGAAGTCATACAACAAATTCGCCACCAAAGCGTTGACTTACTGCTGATTTGCTTAGGAGATTCTTCTGTTCCTCAAGAGGTGCTAAAAGAGTTAAAAGCATTAGCCGACTTACCTTTCAAGCCGCCAATTTTGATCATTGACCAGCGATTCAGTCACACGCCTACTGATTCTCTAACTGAAAAACCTTGCAAGAGCTTGGTTGCAGCCGAAAACTTCACGAGTGAATTAGCACAGTTTGTGGTGGGGATAGTATCTCAAAAAGAACACATCGCCCCTGAGATTTTGCCTCGTTCCATATCCATGGAAGATTTATTGGCTGAAATTAATCAAGCCTTGGGTTTAAAAGCAGACCATTAATAATAATCACAAACAAACAGCGAAAAACCAGACACAAGACAGTATGCAACAAAACTAAAAAATGACAATACCTTATCAAATTATACTAGATACCAACGTACTTCTAGCTGGTTTACGCTCTAGTCGTGGCGCATCCTACAAGCTGTTAAGCATACTCAACGATACTCGCTGGCGATTAAATATTTCTACCACATTAATCTTCGATTACGAAGAAATACTTAAAAGACAAAAAGACCAGTTAACCCTAAACAATCAAGATATTGATAATATTATAGAAGCCCTTTGTGCCATATCTAACCAATGTAATATTTTTTATCTATGGCGACCAATTGCACGCGACCCAGACGATGATTTTTTAATAGACTTAGCGATGGAATGCCAAGCCGAGTTTATTATCACTTACAATCAAAAAGATTTACAAGCAGCAGAGAAATTTGGCATTAGAGTATTAACTCCTAAAGAATTCTGGCTCTACCGTACTTGTTATGCTAATTTAACAACTGGTTCGAGGGAACAGGGAACAGGGAACAGGGAACAGAGATTAAGAAGGAATATTCAGGCATTTTCTTCAATAACCAACATTATTTCCCTTATACGGTAAG
>NZ_JANQDF010000001.1:0-34382 GCF_029891675.1 Anabaenopsis tanganyikae CS-531 | reverse complement strand
CCCATAGTAACCTAGGTGTTAGCTTTTCTCTCTTCAAATAATAATTAATTGCATCATGGCTAATCTGCTCTAAATGCTCTGCTAAATTGGTAATCGTGTAATTTATTTGACTGCTTAATAAGTATTGGCAGTAATTAAGCTCAGGACTTACGCAAAATATGACGAAAGTATTGGTAAGTCCTAATTAGGTATCTCGGTGGCTACCCTAATTTATTGGCAGTTTATTAATAATCAACCAAAGGAAAGGGGGCTATGTTCCCTAATCCACCTGATTGTAATAAACTTTGCCAATCTGCTACTAAAGACCCATCATCAGAATTAGCAAAGCGTAGTTGTCCTAACATTGTCAAAGCATCAAACCAAACACCATGAGCAGCATAAATGGCAATTTTTTGTCGCTGGTCTATTGTTCCTTGCAATTGTTGCTCTAAACTAGGATTCAAATTTACTCTTTGAATGTCTCCTTCTACGTAGATAGGAACACTCGCTCTTTGTTTTTGATGACAACGAATTTTCAAGAACCAGCGATATGTTTTACCTACTTGCAATGGTGCCACAGTAGATGGAACAGAAACACCAATGACACCAGAATTGTCTGTAAGGGTGATGTTTTGCTGGTTATAAATTTCGGTTTCTTCGCTATCCTGTAAGACAAATTCACCACTTATATTAGTGTAGGGAACATAAAACCAAAATGTGGGACGTTCAGAGGTAGTTAGTCCCCACACATCTACTGGCGTTGATATATTGGTTTGTTTGCTAGTCGCTACGCGCTCTTGAAAAGGGACTAAAGCCGTCAAGGGAGTTTCTACCGCAGGACAATCATTACGGCTACCCATTCCGCTTCTACGTCCAGATATAGTATTTAATCCAGCAGGGGGTTTTGGTGGAACAAAAACTGGTTCAGAGGTTCCGTTAGTAGGTACAGTAGGTACAGGAGGGGTTTTGACTGATTGTACAGGTGGTTCAGTATTTGCAGGTAGGTTAGTTTGGGCTGTTACCTGTGCTGGATATTGTAAAGTACTACTAAACACCAAAGCACTCGCTAGAATCAACTTCATAGATTTAGATAGTAATTTGATCAGCTCGACATTATCCTACAGGAATTACGTAACTGTCACCAGTTATGGCAGTAACTTTAAAGGTAGCGATCGCTAAAGGAAGAGTTTAGTTTTAAAGCCCCGCATAGGGGCTGTTTTCGACTTTAGGGGGAAATAATCCCGATAGTTATCAACACAGGGCGGTAGCTTAGAACGAGAATACGCCATAGGCTCCGGGAGGATGGATATATGTTTGCGTTATGGGGATGTGGTCTTAGGGATGGAATTAAAGGTATGGAAACAGGGTAAACCCGACCCATTACAGCAAGGATTGATACAATTAGATAAATATTTATCAGGATTGAATTTAGATACAGGATGGTTAATCATATTTTACCGTCGCCCCGACTTACCCGCCATCAGTGACCGAACCACCACGTAAATAACCCTGAGTCCCCAGCGGATAAATATTACAGTCATTAAATCACCTGGAAATACTCAAAGCGGGTGATGGGACTCGAACCCACGACGTTCACCTTGGGAAGGTGACATTCTACCACTGAATTACACCCGCAGTGAAGACAGATGGAGTAGAAAAATAAGATATTAGTAATTGTACCATAATAATTACCGTTTATGGAAGAGGCAGAAATTATGAATTGGTGGCAAAAACTGCGGAAAAACCCTTTGGCGCGATTTGGGGCAATTGTGCTGTTAATTTTCTATATAATGGTAATTGCTGCTGATTTTGTCGCTCCTTATAATCCTCTGGCTTCACAGCCTAATGGTTCCCTGTTACCACCAACTCGGGTTTATTGGTTTTCTCAATCAGAACGGGGAAAATTTATCGGACCTCATGTATATCCTACTGTTCAGGGCGATACTGATTTAGAAACGGGCGATCGCCAAATCATAGTAGACTTTACCCAACCAACACCCATCAGGTTATTTGTCCGTGGTGCGGAATACCGACTATTACAGTTAACTTTACCCCTTCCTCCCAAGTGGGAAGAGGTGACTATTTTACCCGGTATTCCTTTAGACTGGCATTTATTTGGGACTATAAGTGATAGGGATGGCGTAGCTAGTCCCACAGCCTTAAATATTTTAGGTACTGACGACCAAGGACGCGACCAATTCAGCCGGTTAGTATATGGTGGTCGGATTAGTTTATTTATTGGGATTATTGGGGTATTGATTAGTTTTCCCCTAGCTCTAATCATTGGGGGTATTTCTGGCTACTTTGGTGGTTGGATTGATAGCGTAATTATGCGGTTAGCAGAAGTGCTAATGACTTTCCCAGGGATTTATCTGTTAGTGACCTTGGGTGCAGTTTTACCACCTGGTTTAACCAGTACCCAGCGCTTTATCTTGATTGTAGTGATTATGTCGGTGATTAGTTGGGCGGGGTTAGCGCGGGTAATTCGGGGACAGGTACTATCAATTAAGGAGCGAGAATTTGTACAAGCAGCAGTAGCAATGGGTGGTAAACCAATTTACATTATTATCCGCCATATTTTACCACAAACTGCTACCTATGTAATTATTTCTGCCACATTGGCGGTTCCGGGTTTTATTGGTGCGGAAGCGGTATTAAGTCTGATTGGTTTAGGAATCCAACAGCCTGATCCTTCTTGGGGGAATATGCTATCTTTGGCTAGTAATGCTTCTATTGTGGTGTTGCAACCTTGGTTAATTTGGCCGCCAGCTGCTTTAATTATTCTAACTGTGCTGTCTTTTAATTTACTTGGTGATGGGTTGAGGGATGCTCTGGATCCCCGCAGTCTGCGAAGATAGAGGAGAAAAAAAGTTTCTTCCCCTCTATATATATCCTTTAATGTCCCGGTGCTGTGCTTAGGGAGCCAAGGCGTTACCGCGAATCAAACTACCAATAGTTTTAGCAGTAATTTTCAGTTGGGTAATGGGGTTAGCGGGAACCACGGTTTTATACAGATAGCTGTCAAATGTCAGCTTCTGCACATCCAGGTCATCGCACATTTCTACAAAGGCTTCTCGGGTAGCGTCGGAACGATAGAAGACAGTTTGGAGAATGTCTAATACTTTGTAGGTGAGTCCATATTTTTTATCCCAGCGCTTCAAGTAAACCTTGAGGTCTTTTTCTGTGGGAATGGTTGCACCATTGTTAGACATTTCCACAATGGTTTCTGCACACATCCGCCCAGACTTAGCTGCAAAGTAAATACCTTCGCCGGAGGACTTGGTAACGTAACCAGCTGCATCGCCTACTAACGCAATGCGACCGACAACGCGACGGGGGCGGGGATGTTCGGGGATGGGGTGAGCTTCTACTTTGATAATTTTGCCGCCCGCTAGCTTTTTGGCTGCACGGGTGCGGATACCAGCTTGTAACTGTTTGATAGTGGCTTTGTTGACTTGCATTGTGCCAGTACCAACAGCTACGTGGTCATATTTGGGGAATACCCAGGCGTAGAAGTCGGTGGAAACGTCGTCACCGACGTACATTTCCGCTAGGTCGTTGTAGTACTCCATTTGCTCTTGGGGGAGGCGAATCCGCTCTTGAAAGGCGATCGCATAGTTATAATCTCCCGCATCCATTTCTTTGGCAATACGAGAATTAGCCCCATCCGCCCCTATAATTAAATCTACTTTTAGGGTTTTTGTAGTCCCTTGTAAACCGCCTTCGCTGTGGTCTACATAGTGGATTTTATAAGGGTCGGTATTATTTGTGGGTATATCAACTTTATGAACTGTGGCATTAATTAAATTTGCGCCTAGTTTTGCCGCCCGATTGCGCAGGAAACCATCTAGGACTTCCCGGCGGCACATTCCTATATATTCTTCTTCTTTTACTATATTGATATTAACCTCACGATTGGAAGGTGAAATCATTTTCATCTTCCGCACACGGCGATCAATAATCTCTGGTGGGAGGTCAAACTCAGCCACCATACACAGGGGAATTGCACCGCCGCAGGGCTTCGCATTATCTAGTTTTCGCTCAAATAGGTAAGTTTCAATCCCCGCTTTTGCTAGCGTTTCCGCCGCAGATGAACCAGCAGGGCCTGACCCAACAACAGCAACCCGTAGTGTCAAAGGTCTTCTCCCAATAGTTGATAAAAACGTTTAACTAGAGCATCCTATCACGGAGTTTTGTCTAGTTTCCCGCTCTACCTTCAGGTTTTGAAGGAAATGCAATATTCCTTAATGTTTCGATACAAAAACCAGGATTAGACACCACCAGAATCACATTTATTGCTCCTGGGTCAGCTTATCTGTGGTATATGTAAAACACGGTAATCCTAGCAAGAAGCCGTAGATTGCATTCAAGAGGTACAGTAGTGGGTATAGTAGTTGAGAACGTATCTAAAAATTTTGGGAACTTTCAAGCGGTAAATCAAGTCAATCTGGAAATTAACAGCGGTTCACTGGTGGCTTTATTGGGTCCATCAGGTTCTGGTAAATCCACTTTGCTGCGGTTAATTGCAGGGTTGGAAACCCCAGATAGCGGTAAAATTTTACTGACTGGTAAAGATGCTACATATCAAAGTGTCCAAGAGCGCAATATTGGATTTGTGTTTCAGCACTATGCCCTATTTAAACATTTGAATGTGCGTCAGAATATTGCCTTTGGTTTAGAAATTCGCAAAGCACCGGCCAAGAAGATTAAGAACCGGGTAGATCAGTTACTAGATTTAGTGCAACTAAGTGGATTAGGCGATCGCTATCCATCACAGTTGTCCGGTGGTCAGAGACAAAGGGTAGCATTAGCCAGGGCTTTAGCTGTAGAACCTAAAGTATTATTACTAGATGAACCATTTGGCGCACTTGATGCTAAAGTGCGTAAAGATTTGCGGGCATGGTTACGCCGTCTCCATGATGAAGTTCATGTGACCACTGTTTTCGTCACCCATGACCAGGAAGAGGCTATGGAAGTTTCTGACGAGGTGGTGGTGATGAATAAAGGGCGTGTAGAACAGGTGGGAACACCAGCAGAAATTTATGACAATCCGGCGACGGCTTTTGTCATGAGCTTTATTGGCCCTGTGAATGTTTTATCTAACACCTCAAATATTTTCCAGAGCACCGGCTTTGATTCAGCACATAGTCAAGTATTTTTACGACCCCAGGATGTGGCGATTTCCAGAGAGCCTCATGGTAATACTGCACCAGCTACAGTGACTAGGTTAATACATTTGGGTTGGGAAATTCAGATAGAATTAACTTTAGATGATGGCCAGGTGGTAGCGGCGCATTTAACACGCGATCGATTTAATGAGTTACAGTTAGAACCACAAGAACGCGTATATGTCAAGCCAAAAGATGCAAGGTCTTTTCCCCTACACTATTCGATTTAGCCATAGGCTAATGAATTAACCCACAATAGCGGTTTGAATAAAAAAACCCCCGATCGGCTATAAAATAGCTGATCAAAGGGTTCAATTTTAGTACTTTGCACATGAAATGTATCCCACATGAATACTGTATCTGTCCTTTTTTAATTATGTGTGCCAAAATGCCAGGTTAATGTCAATCATGTAATCCATGGCGGTTTTTAATCATTTGTGGCTACCTGTACCAAAAAACTTGACTTTATTACCAAATGATGTTCATGTTTGGCGGTTTCACCTGGATATCCCAGAAGCACAGCGGGAAAATCTATTAGCAACCCTATCGGGTGATGAAGTTGCTCGTGCTAATCGATTTCATTTTCACCGAACTGGAGAACATTTTATCGCTGGTCGGGGTATTCTGCGGCGGATATTGGGTAGGTACTTGGGGATTGAACCGCAACAGGTGGGATTTGATTATCAAGAGCGTGGTAAACCAGTTTTAGCAGATGCTTTAGGTAAAAGTGGACTATGGTTTAACTTGTCTCACTCTCAGGGTTTAGCTCTGTGTGCGGTGAATTATCATCGTCAAATTGGTGTAGACTTAGAATATACCCGCCGCAGCTGTGATGTAGAGAGCTTGGCGAAAAGGTTCTTTTTACCCAGAGAATATGCTTTGATGCGATCGCTATCTCCTGAACAACAGCAAGAAACATTTTTCCGTTACTGGACTTGTAAAGAAGCCTACTTAAAAGCAACAGGAGAAGGACTAGGTAAATTAGAACAAGCGGAAATTAGCTTAACTCCCACAGAACCGGCCCGGTTACATAAATCTCAGTGGAGTCTGTTGGAGTTAAACCCTGAGCAATATTACTTAGCTGCTGTGGTGGTGGCTGGCAAGATTGATAACTTGCATTGTTGGCAATACTGATACAAGTTTAGTCCGGGGATGGGACTAAACTTGATCAACCCACTAAGCAAGAGTTAAAAAGCCAGTTTGAACTAAGTAAGAAGTGTAAGTCATCAACAATTGAGAATCAATTGGGGGACAAGTAATAGAACCACCTGACAAAGCCTTCAAAGTAGCTTGACAACTAATAATTGGTCTTCTGGATTGCAGATATAAATCAGGGATAGTCAACTGTTCATCAGACCAGCGTTCTAGTAAAAAAGGACGCAGGGTATATAAAGGGTTATCTGTAGAACAGACATCATTAATTAACTTTGATTGCCACTCTTCATAGGGAATCATCTCTATGGGATAACCAAAAGATTTAACCCATTCTACCAAATCTTTTAAAGAAATAGGTTGAGGATGTTGTAAATGGAAAGCCTGACCAAGAGATTCTGGCTGTCTTGATAGGTAAACAATAGCCTTACTGACATAATCAACAGGGGACATATCTAACATATAGTCTACATCAGGGAAAGTCCCCATTTGTAAACAGCCCTTAGTCATCAAATTGATAAAATCATGGGTATTACAAATACCTGTTTTGCTATCCCCTGCAATTAATGGTGGTCTGTGAATAGTTACAGGTAAACCGCGGTCACGGGCGACCTTAACCAACTTTTCCGCCACCCATTTAGTCTGAGAATAACCTAAATAAATACCTTCCCAATGGTCAAACTCATCTTGTTCTTCCACCAAATGACCAGCATAAGCAGAGGATTCAAACACCGCCACACTAGAAACATAATGTACAGGCTTAACTTTAGTGTGACAAGCTAACCGCAAAACCTCTTGAGTACCTAAAACATTAGCTGTTTTGAGTGCCGAATAAGGATAAACATAATTAAGCAAAGCAGCACTATGATAAATAGTATCAATATTGCTAGCTAAAATCTGGAATTGTTCAGGATTAATCCCCAGAAGTGGTTGAGCCAAATCACCCACAACAGCAATCAGTCGAGAATTAAACTTTTCATCCCAAATTGCATACTGCTGTAAATTCTTTTGCAGTTTGGTTTTAGCTTCCAACCCATTAGCAGCACGGACTAAGCAATATATATCCGCATCAGTTTCTTGGAGTAGTTCCCGGATAATAAAAGCGCCTAAAAAACCAGTTCCCCCAGTTAAAAATATATGCTTAGGTATGGCTACATCCACACTCACAGCGTTAGCAGGATCAATAGTGGGGTCAAGGACAACTTCAGCCGCTAAGTTGAGAACCATAGGGTTAAGTTGAGCCTCTGGAGAGGTATCTAAACCTAATGGAGATTCTAGGCGATCGCTCTCGGCTAAACGTTGGGAAAGAGACTCAATATTAGGATAGTGCCATAAAAGAACTGGGGATGGTTGAAAGCCCAACATTTTTTCTAACTGACTGACCAGAGTCATGGCCTGTGCGGAATCTAAACCATAGTTTTCTAAATTCTCCCTGATATCTATCTCATCAGTTTCCACCCCGATTAACTCAGCCAAATGAGTAACTAACCATGCTTGAATATCCGCCGCACTATGAGATGGTTGTAGAGTCATTTTTTTAAATCTCCAATAATTGAGAAGAATCTGGACAATACTGACTGTAGACTTGAGGAATTTCCATTCCTTGGATTTTTAAGCTTTGAATACGATATAAAAAAGCTGCTCCCTTCATGATGTGATCAGCCACATCAACCACCCGACGATTATGGGGTTCAGCTAAATAAGAACCGCGCACCCAGTCATTAAAACTACCCATAGCTGGGCCACACCAAATCTGATAATCCACCTCTCGACCCTTTTCACCGGAAGTAGACCAGCGGGAAGATAATCCTAAATAAGATCGAAAAATTAGTGCCATTTTCAGCTTAGGATTATTAACAGCCTTCCCTAATTTTGCCGGGTTTTTCTGGGATAAATAAGTAGCTGTTGCTTCCCAGACCTCAGCCAGGGTTTTGCGGAAAATCTGCTTTTCTAATTTTTCTCTTTCTCCTGGGGGAATCTCTTCAATTGAGTTGTAGGTACGGTACAATTCATACAACTTTTGCGCTCGCATGGGAAACATAGTTCCCCGTTTGAGGACTTGTAACTTTACCCCCATTTCAAACATATCAGCAGCGGGAGCCATGGTCATATCCGCCATTTCAGCTTGAGCCAATAATTTTTTAGTATGGTCACAAGCGCCAGACTCGACACAGGATTGATTAATAGAACCAGTCATCACATAAGCAGCACCC
Organism: Anabaenopsis tanganyikae CS-531; assembly: GCF_029891675.1. Classification (NCBI taxonomy): domain Bacteria; kingdom Bacillati; phylum Cyanobacteriota; class Cyanophyceae; order Nostocales; family Nodulariaceae; genus Anabaenopsis; species Anabaenopsis tanganyikae. Next base: position 25,870 of record NZ_JANQDF010000001.1, on the reverse strand, counting down.
ATCATAAAAGCTGCTAAAGCTGATTGGGGTGTAGCAATTCCCCCAGCCACGCCAATTCTAACTGGTTGCTGGTAATGAAATTGTTCTTGAATTTCATTCCGCAAAGCAATAATAGAAGGTAATAAACACACCAATGGGCGATTATCTGTATGTCCGCCAGAATCAGCTTCGACGGTAATATCATCAGCCATGGGTACTTGGGCTGCAAGTTTGGCTTGTAAATCAGTGATTAATCCTTGTGCGAGTAGTTCTTGAAGGATTTTGGGGGGTGCTGGTTGGAGAAATTTGGTAGCTACTTCTCGACGGGAAACTTTAGCAATGACCTTATTTTTGATTTCAATTTGATTGGCATCATTTAAACTCAGCCCGGCAACCCGGTAATATACTATATTGGGGGTTAAATCTAAAAATGCCGAAGCTTCTACAGTTCTTACCTCATATTTGAGGTATAATTTCACAGCCTGGCGTTCCATAGCCAAATCATTGGGGCTGTGAATTAAATTGAAGGCATAAGGACCATAGGGTAAAGCGGCTTGAATAGTTTTAATAGCTGATTCTAGGCGTTCTGGGGGTAAACCACCTGCACCAAAAGAACTCAAGATTTTAGCTTGACCCAGAGCAATCACCATTTCTTCAGAAGCTATTCCCCCCGCCATTGCACCGGTGACATAGGCATATTTTACCCCATGAAATGCTAGGAAATTGGGGTCTCCTAGTTGTTGCAGAGTGATGGGGGGGATGAAAGTGAGCAGTTGTGTTGTTGCTGTAGTGTTAATCGGCACTCGTAAGATTGACGATGTATTTTCAGCAGAGGATAAATACCCCTCATGTGTAACACCAATTTTTCCCCCAACTTTGACAAAGTAACAGGGTTTATTTAATGTGAGTAGTTTATCTTTGATAGCTGAATTATCAAAAGATAAAGTATCTAAAGAACCTTTCCAGATCAGGTTTTGAAATTGGCAATGAGGGGCTTGCAGACTATTATTGTATTGATTTGGTAGCGTATCTACGGGGGTCACTGTAGTTATACCTCTTGTCAATGATGGTTTATTAAGTGTGAATGGGGAGGTTTTAGTAACCCCATGGATGTAGTGATCTGGTGTGTGCCACCTCCCCAAATTACTTATCTATCTGCATTCAATAAATTTTCAGCACAGGCTAACTGCAATTTAATGATCTCGCTCATCTGTTGACTAAAATCTTGTCTGGCTTGGAGGAAAGCAGAGTGATTTTTTGTGATGCGGTTGTTGTTTGCACTCAGTTCTTTATACTGAGTCATGTTTAGTTCCATGATTCTAATTGTGTGCTCAAGGTGGTTTTGGGCTGGAGATGACACAATTAATTGTAGAGTTTGTTGTTCCCAGGAACCGACTGACTCAGAAGATTGTAGTGTTTCTGGAGCCTCAAAACCGTGTTCCATGATATTTTTTGTGGGCTGTTCTGCGGGTATGGGCGGATCCTGGCGATCGCTGTGATCTGATTCGGTAGATAATGGTATGTTTTGATGCAGTTTTTCAACCCGATAATTGTGCGGGATATCTGAGAATAATTGGCGGTTTTCTGGACTCAATATACTGTTGGTAATTGATTTACCGCCCAGGGTAACCTTGTGGAGAGTTAAGTTATTTTGTTTAGTGGTTGCTGTGGTGAGATTGTACAGAGGTGATAAATCTAAATTAACCCGATGACTGACCAGTTTTGCCAAGGCTTTGACTATAGAGCTGTGGTCATCCATACCTCGGCGATTCAGGGATATGGTGATGTGTTCTTTGTTTTCTAAGATTTTACCAATCCATCGGGAACAAACACCACCAGCGCCAGCCTCCACAAATATTTTCGCCCCATCATCGTAGACACGGTTAACTAATTGGGGAAAGTCAAGTTGTTGACATAGTGCGGTGGCGATGCTACCGGCTATGACGGCGCTATCAAGTGCGATGGGTTGATACTTAGCTGCTGAGTAAAAAGTTATGCCTGGTAGGTCTTGGGTAGGTAAAGTATTAACCTTGGCTATCTCTTCGTACTCTGAACCCATGGCTTCGCAATGAATTACATGATCGAAGGGTGCGGCGAAGGAGTTACAACCAAGGGATTTAATCACCCTCTGACAGGCTGTTTTTTCACCAGCGATTAACACTTCTTCCGGTGTGTTGATTTGAGTTAAATAAACCCGCGGCTCATGTTTTAGGCATTCTTCCACTTGAGAGGGTGTAGCCATAAGTACATAAGTAGCCCAGAAGTTATCATCTTGTAATTCTGTCGTATCGGTCAACCCCCAATACTGACGCACAGCATTTTTAGGGCCAGATAATTTATCGCCAAACAAAGGGGATGAGTTCAAGGTATTACTACCGCCCTCAAAATCACTCCAAACCCCTTGGGCCACCATCATGCTGGTTTCACCCAAGCTATAGCCAAAGACGCATTGGGGTTTGACTTGAAAATCATCCCGGAAAATCGCACTCATGTATCTGGCGAAGGCGATTTCACTTTCAAACATCGCCAGGGAATCATCTAACAGTTGCTTTTCTAGGCTTTCTAGTTGTCTGGTGGAGAGTTTAGGGAAGCTGCGGGGATAAACTAATTTTTCCACATCAGCAGCACGGTTATAGAGATTATTACTCTTGAGGTCTTCAAATACCTTGGGGAATAAACGGAAGACTGTCCGACCGATACCAATGTAGGAATTAACAGCAGCGGGATAAACGTAAGCCACACTAGCGGTTTTACCCAAGGGTTTGGCTGTAAAATAACTACCGTTGGGAGTTTGCCAATCTGTACCTTTTTCAAAGGCTGTGTTTACACCTTTACGAGCCGCATCAATTTGTTTAAGTAGTTCTTTTTTATTACGTCCGGTAATTGCTAGAGCATATTTAGCTTCTGAACTTTCTTTAAAAGTTGTGAAAGTCTGACTCGCAGTAGTGGATAAACAAGAACTATCTTCAATACTTTGTTGCAGGCTATTTAAAACCTCTTCTAAGTTACCTTGATCCCGCACTGCTAAGGGTAACAGGTAAAAAGGCATTTGCTGTAAATACCGACTGTCGCGCAGTTGTTGGTTTGGGTCTTCTGACAAGATGACATGAGCGTAAGTGTCATCTATACCTATGTTATTGATGGCGGCTATGCGGCGGGTGGCTCCTTTATCGACAAACCAAGGTCTGGACTCTGTAGCCACATAAAAAGGACTACCCTCCCATTGTTCTGGTGTCTTAACACTAGACCATTGAGGAGTAGCAGGAATGTATCTGTAATAAAGACAGAGTGCAGTTTTGATTAAACTAGCAATTCCTGATGCCGTATAGGTATGACCTATATTAGCCTTTACACTACCAATGGCACATTGTAAACCATTACCACTTTGGGGATAAGCTTGTAATAAACCGTTAATTTCGGCTTCGTCTTGTTGAAGAATACCACTACCATTCACCTCAACATAATTAACCTGTTGAGGTTGAATTTCTGCGGTGTGAAAAGCTTGTTGACAAGCATCATTTAAGCTAGATGCAAAACTTACCGCCTCGAGTACAGCATAAATCCGTTGGTTATCTTGTTGAGCAGTGTCATGACGCTTGAGGACAACTGCACCAGCACCCTCACCGACCATCCAACCATTAACATTCTCATCAAAACTTAAAGTATTGATCCCTTGATTTACCTGAGCTAATTGACTCCGCAATAAGACATTTTCTACACCACCAGCCAAATCTATCGCACCCAAAACCACAGCCTCCACCTCCCCAGCCGTCAACAGCATTTGTGCCACTTCCAAGGCTTTAAGAGCAGAGTTTTCACCCGCGGTCATGGTGAAGGCGGGGCCGGTAAAGTTCCACAAAGCAGAAATGCGACTAGCCATAATATTGGCAATGTGACTGACATACTCCCCAGTTTCAACGGGATGGTGGAGACTGTCTTTAATAACCCCTTCTAGTTGGGCGAGGTGTTCATCAGATAAGCAAATATTATCCTCTAATAAACCCTCTTTCAACTGCCAGGATAAATCCCATCTTTGCTGTAATTGATGTACAGAAAGTTCGGTTTCTGCAGCCACAATTACTGCAACATTTCCCCCTGGTTTGAGTCCCGCATCTTTAACGGCGCGGTCGGCAACTTTTAACAGTAACAGTTGTTGGGGATTGAGTTTTTCAACTTCCTTGGGGGGGATTTTATAAGCTAAAGTGTCAATATCAAAACCTTGGATGTATGCCCCTACAGGTGCTTTACCATCTGTTAAACCATACTGTTGCAGTAAGCTGGTTTGCTCCTCTATACCTTGCCATCTAGAAGGGGGTAAGGGGATAAAATGCTGGGTTCCTTGATAAATACTGCGTTCAAAGGCATCTAATCCGTTACATCCACCGAAAAAGGCATCCATACCCACAATGGCAATTTTAGCCGGTGGTGTCGGTGTTGTATGGTCTGCTGGTGAGGGTGTAGTACCCTGTTCAATAATTAAATGGGAGTTTGTCCCCCCAAAGCCAAAGGCGCTGATTGCGGCTCGTTTAATTGATGGATGGTGGTCGGTGAGCGAAGTCGAACCGTTGTGAGGCCAAGGCGTTGCTTTTCTGACAATTTTATCACTGGAAATAACATGATTGTCTGAGGTTAAAGGTGTATCAATATTAATGGTAGGTGGGATGACTCCCTCAGACATACTCAAAATTACCTTCGTCAAGCCCACCATACCCGCAGCGGTTAATAAATGTCCCGTATTGGCTTTAGCGGAACCCACCAGGGGGGAGGCTTGATGTTGGCCAAAAAAGGTATCTATGGAATTGAGTTCAGTTGTATCACCTAATAATGTGCCTGTAGCATGACATTCTAAGTAATCGATGCTTTGGGGGCTGATTTGTTGCTCACTATAAGCTCGTTGAAAAGCCAGGACTTGTCCTTTAGTGTTGGGGCTGAGTAAATGTTTACCTTTACCATCGTTGGAGAGTCCATTACCGCAAATTGTGGCCAGGATATTGTCACCATCTCTGACAGCATCGGCGTATCTTTTGAGTACTACCATACCCACACCATCACCGGGAATCAAACCTCTGGATGTCTTATCTAGGGGGCGACTGGTACCATCTTCTGCAAAGCCTTGGACACCGGAAAAGAGCATCCGCACAAATAGGGAATCTGCACAACTAATGGCTCCCGCTAACATCATGTCAGCTTTATGGGATGATAGATAATGAGAGGCTAGTTTGATGGCATAAAAGGATGAGGAACAAGCAGCATCTAGACATAAATTAATTCTAGATAGTGATAAGGCTTGAGCAACTATGGATGCTGGTAAGCCGGAAATCATCCCGTTGTAAACAGATGCTTTGATTGCTGTTGGTAAGGGGGCTAAATGAATATTTTCATCTTGCAAAAGTTCTTTAAGCCCAGGTGCGATCGCTTGCTGATAAATAGGGGAAAATAATTGATGGGAAAGTTTGGTGGGGAAGGACAGATTACCAAGAATTACGCCACACTCAGCGAGTAGCTTTTGATTACCCCAGTACCCACTGTTACTAATGGCTTGTTTAGCAGCGTACAATGACCATTTAAAGGTATCATCTAAACTGGCGATTAATTCTGCGGGTAGGTTGTAACCAGATGGGTCAAATTCAAAATCCCGGATATATCCACCTTTGAGGGAATAGGTTTTATCTGCTGTCCCTTTAACTGGATGGTAAAAAATGCCGGGATCTACCCCTATTTCGCTGATGGCGGCTGATGATGTAGCATCTTTTTGAGAAACAAGATTTTGCCAAAATTCCTCAGGGGTTTTAGCATCGGGAAATAAACAAGATAATCCGATGATGGCTATTTTTTCCATTGTTATATCCTCAACATCTGCGGGGTATTTAAAAGAAAGTAGGATTTACGCACTTACCTAAATGTTGCTAACTTTTCATTAATTTTGTTGACCAAATGATGGCATGAGCCCCCAGCATTTGGGAGTAGATTTTACCATGATTATCGTGGATAATAAAGTCTGCGATCGCACTACTTGCTGTTTTAGATTTTACTTCACAGGAAACATAAAATAGTTGATTATGTGGTGTAGGGGCAAACTGTTCAAACTTCTCTACCTTTCCGGGTAAACACCCCTCTTCATAAAAGTGCTGTGTCCATATCCACAGGGCGTGCATACTCAGGTCAGTTGTATAAGGATTTACCCATTTTACAGGAAATTGACCTTGTTTTTGGGCGCTGATCTCTGTCCACAAACATTCTGTGGTGATTTTTTGTTGAGTAATATTTAAAACTCTTTGCACTTGCTGAAATGAAGGTCCATGAAATAGGGTAGCGCCTCCATGCTGATAAAAATCTTTACCGGTATCGCTAATAATGTCATCTAAATTTAGATTAATAGATTCATAACTAGGAGGCTGGGGAATTTCCCGATGGAGATTAAGTTGAGCGCTAAAATGGTAATGGACTTTTCCCGCGGGGTTTTTACTCCATATTTTGGCTTTAACGACAATTTTTTCGCCGTTGATTTTCTCAACTTCTTCTATTTCTAAAGTGTGTTCTTTAGCTAAAGTGTCATTAAAGGTGATCCCCTTTAAAATCCTGAAATCTGTGTAATTAAATAATCGATAACCCGGATACATTTCCTCACAGGTATTAATTATCCATGTCATTGCACAAGTAGCAGGTAAAACAGGAGTACCAGCAATCACATGGTCATATAAAAAAGGATTAGCTTCCAGTGTCATCTGGCGACGGATACGATGAGTGCGCAGATAAGAATCTAACTCTGTGGTGGGGGGAAGAAGGGGACTACCAATCACAACTTGGGTAGTATCATGATGGGTGGGGTGTAGTTCATTAACTAACATTTGTGTACCTACATCCACCGGGATAATATCAATACCTCGTTCTGTAAAAGCCTTTTTCAGTTCTGGGGACACCATCCCACTATCCCAAGCGCCCCAGTTAATCGCAACTACATGACACTGAGGATAGTTTTGCTTGATTAAATGGGCTGACTTATTGAGGATTTCATTGGCGATCGCATAATCAGATTGTCCGATATTACCGTAAAATCCACTGACAGAGGAGAACAATACTAAATGTTCTAGTTGCTCAGGTTTTACACAGGTGAGGAGATTTTCTAACCCCTGAACCTTAGCATTATAAACCTTCTCAAAATCCTGGTCAGTTTTCTTGGAAATCAATTTATCAGCTAAATTACCAGCTCCGTGAATAATACCAGTAATAGTACCCACAGATTCTAATTTTTGCTGTAAATCTGTGACATTAGTGATATCCACACTAATATACTCTGCTTGAGCGCCCGTTGCTGCTAACCTGGCTAAAGTTTGCTTAATTTCGCGACTAGAAGCAATCTGATTATATATCTTCAAAACACTCCTAGGAGTAGGCTTTTGACCCTGTGCTTGAAGATACTCCATAATACCTTTCTTTAAATCCGCCTCCGACTCACAGTCTTGAGCGAACTCCGGTTCAACATCCACAAGTTCCGAACGACCGAGGAGAATAAACCTACAAGGGTAGTGCTGGGCCATTTGAATCGCACATTGAGCAGTAATACCCTTAGCACCGCCACTAACAACAAAAACCATAGAAGACTGCGTATTCATATTATTGTTATTGATAATTTATGATGAGAAACTTGCACAGACGCACTAATGTGGGGGGGTGTGTGCGTCTGGTGCGTGAGATATAACCCCCAACCCTAGGGGAGGGAATCAGCGACCAAAGTCACACGACCTTGAGAACCGTAAGCCACTTCAGTGATATAAAGGTTGGGGTCGTGCATTTCAGCGATAATGTGTGCTGCTGAGATTTGAGGATCTGCATAGGGACTTAAATCAATAGCGCGAGTAAAGACCCTTGGCCATTCCCAGTGGAGAGACTTAGTTAAGCCAAATAAACCTGCACCGATAACTGGGAAATTAACAGTATGTTCTAATCCAAAAGCACCATCTAAACGAGTGACAGTTAAGAAACAACTGCGTTCATAACGGGCCAGTTGATTGAGAGATTGCTGGAGATGTTTAGCTATAAAGAAGATGTGCTTGACAATTGCTTTATCTTGTGGTATATAAGCAGGTTGTTGATTGGGGGTAAATAGGGGATGAATGTGGATAAAAGCCCCAATATTGCCGAAGTGAGTGGCGATCGCAGATAATTTGTGTTGTAGTAGTTCTTCGGTCATATCTGCGAGGACGACACGATTCACCCCCGCAGGTAAAGGGGATTGTTGGGGAACGATAGAAGGGGGGAAACTTAAGATCACCACTTTGCCACCGCGATCGCTTAAACTTTGAGCTAGTTGGGAAGTAGTGAGGGACCCATCATCAGTGATAACGGTAACATATCCCTCTGGTAAAGCAAAATCTAAACTATCGGGAGGTGGCAAAAAATGCAGTTTAGCAGGTCGTCTGGTTACCCCCTCAATTACCTGGACAGGCTGGTAACTAAACTGCGACTGGGACTTTTTTTTTTCACCCCCAGCCAGCTTCTGGAGGTAATCAACTATTTGACCGATGGTGCGGAGGTCTCCTAGTTCTTCAATATTGGGTTGGGGTAAATTGGGGTATTTTTCTTGCATTGCGCCCAATATTTCCACCCGTTTAATGGAGTCAATACCTAAATCAGCCTCCATATCCATATCCATTTCCAGCATCTCTACCGGGTAACCAGTTTTATCGCTAGTAATAGCTAACAAAGTTTCACCCAAATCTGCATAATCATCAGTAGTTGCTATTTCTAGTTCGATGGGGAGGGGAGTAGAGACAACCGGGGAGGTGGTATCTACGGGACTGGGAAGGACAGGGGGTTCTAGTATAACGTCTGGAGTGCTAGCAGGGGTTGTTATTTCTACAGCAGCATTACCAGACACATGGGATTGCAGATATTCTACAACTTGACCAATGGTGCGTTTTTCCGATAATTCTTCTAAATTAGGGCGGGGTAGTTCGGGGTACATATCCTGTAATGCACCTAAAATTTCTACCTTTTTGATAGAGTCAATACCTAAATCAGCCTCCATATCCATATCCATTTCCAGCATCTCTACCGGGTAACCAGTTTTATCGCTAGTAATAGCCAACAAATTGTTACCCAAGTTGGCTAGGTCAATATGAGGAGCAGCTGGTTTAGTTTCAATTACAGGTTCGAGAGTCTTGGGTATAGTGGTTTGAATTACAGGTTCTGTATTTAGATCCCGGACTGGTGAGATAGATTCGAGAGTCTTGGGTATATTTGCAGAAGGCTGGGGTATAGTTTCCTGGCTATGCTCCTGAGTTGTAGCTACAGAATCAGCGGAAATAATGTGAGAATATTCTTGTTGTATAAGTTGGAAAAAGTTTTTGGAGTATTCTAACTGTTCCAAAAGGTATCGTTCATGAATGCGCAGGGTTTCACCTTGGTGAGTGTGAAACTGCATCATCCCACGTTCGAGACTTTGCTTGACAAATACTTGAAGTTGTGCTGCTTCTGCCAGAGATTTGCTGTGATTAAACACAGCGTTCTGTTGCTGCATCAATTGGAAAAACGCCTTGGTGTATTCCATCTGATGTTGCAGATAAGTCCCGTGGACTTGTAAATTTTCAGTTTGATTCTGTTGGAACTGGGTAAGGAGGTATTCTAAACTTTCTAGGGCTGTTTGGTAATTGACAGGTTTTTCTGGTGTTGGTTGCATCTTGGTCTCCGGACTGCTAACAGGATGGGGTAGGGTGGTTGACGGTTGACTGTTGACGGGTGATGGTTGGCTGTGTTTTTCAGTTAACAGTGAACTGTCAACAGTCAACCCATGATGTCCATTCTGCAAAGCTTGAGTAAAGGCGTTTTTGGTTTTTTCCGAAACATAGTTAACACCGTTTAAACGGACATTTAACGCCTTCTTCTGCTCAACTGGGGGTAGTACAGGTTCAACTTGGTAAGGGTCAAGGTTTTTTAAAGCTAGACCTAGGACGCGCAACTGTACAGCTGCTTCTCGTAAAGAGCGATCGCTGTTCTTTTGGGTGCTGGGGTTTAGGGAGATAGTCAGATGCGGGCGATCGCCTAAAATATCCTTGACTAAATTGCTGAGAATGCGGCGCGGTCCAAATTCCACAAAGCAGGACCCACCAGCAGCATAGATATTTTCAATTTCCTGTTTAAACATCACCGAGTTAGCCAAGTGACTTTCCAAGATTTTTTGAATACCTTGGGAGTCTTGGGGATAGAGTTTACCCGTGACATTAGTAAAGACAGGAATTTGAGGCGGATTGAATTTAACAGACTTAGTGGCGATCGCAAAAGACTTTTGAGCAAAAGCAATCAGGGGAGTGTGGAAAGCTGCGGACACAGGTAACAACACAGCAGAACAACCCTCCTCTTGTAAAGCTTGTCTGACCTTAGTGATCTCTGCGGTTGGTCCTGCCAAAACCACTTGAGTAGGGGAATTAAAATTAGCGATCGTCACCAGGGGAAACTTGCGCAGCACCAGAGCAACCTTGCTCATATCCTCCTTCACCGCCAACATACTTCCCGCATCGTGGTCTGGGTCTTTAGGCGCAGCCATAGCTTGACCTCGAGACTTGACTAGAAACAAATAATCCTGCTCACTCAAAACCCCTGCAGCCCACAAAGCAGTCAGTTCACCAAAACTGTGTCCGGCGACAAAATCGGATTTAAAGCCAGCTTGTTGCAAAATAGAATACAAACCGGCACTAAACACCCCAATAGCGGGTTGAGCATATTCTGTGCGTTGCAGTGCTGCAACTTGCGCATTTTTCTCCGCCTCATCAAAAACGGGACGGGGGAAGACAATATCCGAAAGTGGCTGTAAATTATCCTTGAGTAATAAACTATCCATACACCCATGTAAACGGCGCATGGTAGGAAAATTCATTACCACTTCGCGCCCCATTTCCAAATATTGCGAACCTTGTCCAGAGAACAGAGAAACCACCCTTCCCCCCAACTCCATTCCAGAGGAGCGGTAATAAATCCCCTGGGGATGTTCCCAAGCAGGTGCGGAAGCTTTGTGTTGGAGCCAGTCAATAGTAACTTGCATCAACTTACAGGCTTCTGGGACATTTTCAGCCACAAACCCCACCCTAGGAGCCACCAAAGGAATTTCCAAAGATTGGGACTCTTTGACTAAAGCCGCAAAATGTCTATCACCACCATCCCCTTGCAACTTACCGAGGGTTTCTTGACACTTACTCAAAAGTTGTGCGGAGTTGTGAGCAAACAGCAGCACCTCATGGGCGGTACCATGTAAACGGTAGGGAAGGTTTTCTGGGGTTTCGTATTCTTCCAAAACCACGTGGTAATTTGTGCCACCAAAACCGAAAGAACTGACACCAGCGCGTCTTGGGGGTTCCCCGTCGGCCTTGATCCAAGGTCTGGTTTGAGTATTCAAATAAAAGGGAGAATTTTGGATATCCAGTTTAGGATTCGGCTGAGTAATATTAATAGTTGGGGGTAAAACCTTGTGATGCAGAGCCAAAGCTGTTTTAATCAAACTTGCAGCCCCAGCAGCGGCTTTAGTATGTCCAATTTGGGACTTGACACTACCCAAAGCAATATGCTGTTTTTGGGAATCATGTTTGCTAAAGTAGTCCTTTAAAGAACCGAACTCCGTGGGGTCTCCAGCCATTGTTCCAGTACCGTGGGCTTCCATTAACCCTACTGTAGCGGGGGAAAAGCCAGCATCATCATAAGCCCGTTCTAAGGCTTTAACTTGGCCTTCCTTGCGGGGAGCATAAATACTCTTGTAGCGACCATCGCTAGAAGTACCAATACCTTTAATGACTGCGTAAATTTTATCATTGTCCCGTTGGGCATCTTCCAGGCGCTTGAGAACAATCATCCCAATACCTTCGCCGAGCATCATCCCATCAGATTGAGCGTCGAAGGGCTTGACATTTTCACTGGGGGAAACCGCCGGTGTTTTACTGAAGGAGATGTAAGCCATGATGGTGTTATCAGTATCCACACCACCTGTGAGCATCATATCAGCCCGATATTCCACCAGTTCACTAATGGCCATTTTCAGAGCGCCAAAGGAACTAGCACAAGCAGCATCAACTACACAGTTTGTCCCCCCAAAGTTGAGGCGGTTAGCAATGCGTCCAGCAACGACGTTGGCTAGCATCCCAGGGAAAGCATTTTCATCCCACTTGATATAGGCGCTTTTGATTTTTTCGATAATTTTTTGGGTATCTTCATCGGAAATACCACTGCTTTTAAGTGCCTTTTCCCAAACAGGATACTCTAACCGGGCTGAAAGTGGCATTCCCAATTGCTTGGCCATGGCCACGCCTAAAATTACCCCGACATTTTCACGGCTAAACTCCCGAGAGTCGCCATAGCCAGCATCTTCCATTGCTTCTTTAGCTATGACTAAACTTAATAGCTGAGAAATATCTGTCACTTCTAAAATGCTCGGAGGAATACCAAATTCCATGGGGTTAAAATCTACCTCGGGAATAAACCCACCGCGTTTACAATAGGTTTTGTCCTCAGGGGTTCTGGGGTTAGGGTCGTAATAATCTTCGATGCTCCAGTGTGTGGGGGGAACCTCAGTAATACAATCAATTTTGTTAACGATATTCTGCCAGTATTCCTGTAAGTTCCTAGCTTGAGGTAAGAGCGAAGCCATCCCCACAATGGCTATGGGGTTTTGTTGTAATTTTCTATTAATCTTATTAACTGACATGGGTTTCTCCTGGTGCGATTTTTTTTCCTCTATTGACCTAATCAAAGTTTTCTCAACACTGTTGATAAGGCTCTCCAACTCTGCCATGGCCGTATCAATTGAATAAGCAGACATAGGGCATATACTGTTGTTAATTAGTGTGAATTATGATTGCTCCTGTGGCGAATCTGTAGCAATTCCTAATTCATAATTAAGAAGTCAAATGAAATCTGGTTGCTGCTCAGAATTAGACATTTGAATATGATTCTTCTTGTGGGTTAGGTAATTCCTACTTACATGAAATATGCTGTAATTGCTTGTTTGTAAAATAACAATTTTGTCACCCTAATTAATTTTGAAATACAGCATTTTGGAAATCATGTTATACAGCACTGGATTCTTGATATTGAGGTAATAGGTCAATGACATTGTTGAAACTAGAAAAATAGTCTCGGAGTACGTTAGCTGCTTGACCCGTGAATTCCATCCATTCGTAATGGTAGAGATTTTCAGCAATTGTATCCCACTGGATGAGGGGAAACTGAGGAGTAACCACTAGAACAGAAACGCTTTTTTCGCCCAAACTAGTTTGGGTATCTAGCCTAACCGCAGCAATGTAGCTGGTGTTAATCACAACGTTCTGTATCTTGATAAATGCCATAGACAGTTTCAGCGTCCAGATAATTTATTTTAAGCAATTTGACCCAGAAAAGTTGACAATTTCGTTACAGAAAAAACATCCCCCTTAATTCTGAATTAATGTAGTTTTCTGTAGAAATACTCACACACTTATCAGGTGATGCCATGGCGGTTAGGTTTAGTTTTGCTTTTTTAATTTTCCACAGAATAACTAATTTCCTTACCGATTTGAATCGTCTGAATTAATAAAAAGAATAGCATGATTCACAGAAACTAAATCATTGGTTTAACTGATTTTTATAAAAAAACTAGATTCTGGCTGGTTTGGGACGGGAAAACATCGCCGCATATAAGTATAATTTATGTCTAATACATAGTAAAATAATCAGCTAAATTCTTTATAAATCATTGTTTTTATGTCAGCACGTATATATATAGAAGTAAGTTAATGAAAATAAATACATAAATCAACTGCATAAATGTTTGGCTGGATTTTTCAGAATAACATGATAATTAATGGCAAAGATGAGAAAATTCATAAACCTAAAATTACCTAGAGACAATAATCGTAATTTATAAAGCAAATATTAAATTATCAGATGGTGCATAATAAACAAAATTTATTTCTTATGAATCACCTCAATTATGAGGACATTTATTAATATCTGACAAAGCTGTTACAGACTGATATTATTGTTTTTTCACCAGATCACAACTAAGACGGCAATGGTATTTTATGGGGTACTTTACCAGTCCATTGTTGCCAGCGGATGATTCCCCGATTCACCAATTGGGGATTTTCATCGCCAGTAAAACAGATGCGCGCCATTCTTTCGCAAGCAATGAGAATTTCACCGTTTCCCATAAACGGAGCAATGACAAAATTATGCTGATGGGTATATAAATTAATTAAGTAGTTGACAATACCCTCAACCCCATCAACATTAATTGGTGTCTGTGGCTGAGATATGGATTGATGGGAAAAAATGCCCACATAAACATTACCAAGAACTAATTCATATTGAAAGGGCATTTGGCTATGGCGGTAAAAATCATAAATATGACCCGGTGAACGCAACACCGCCACCACCCGCGCCTCATCTACCAAGTAATTATGCTCCCAAGTGGGGGAAAGGGTGGCGATCGCTAAGGCTGCATCTGATGGTAACAGGTTTCTAAAATTTAAACTAGCAGTATGATCACAATACAGTAAATGCCGGTCTAACATCCATTGTTCACCGAGTTTCACCCTGGGGTCATGAGTAGCAATAGCTGATTCTGGCTGGGGTTGACCTTTTTTAAGTGCTAACTTAGCCTCCCTTTGGGCTATAGCACTTTTGTAAGCTAATAACTGTAACTCTTTTTGCTTGGCTCTGGCTTCCACAATTACTTGAGCTAATCGTGTTGATTCTGCTTCATCTCCCCTGACCTGTTGCTGACTCCAAGCCTGATGAGATTCTTCGGCCAACACACGTTCTTGATGACCAGCCCTAGCTATCTTCAGTAGTGCTGTAGGACTATTAGCAATTGGGGAACCCTTAATAATTTCTTTAACTTCTGGGTGGATACCTTTAGCAATCTGCTTACCATGCTGAAAGGTGCGTTCAGAGTAGCCGACTTCTTTGGCTAACTCCACAGTGCGCTTGAGGGGTGGTGAAACCGTTTCACCACCTTTAGTGGTATATTGATTATCGCCAACCTTAGCCCTAACCCCCATCCGCTCTAAAATTTGGTCTCGCTCCCACCACAATTCTGAACGTTCCAGGGGTTCTAACTCATTACGAATCAAATTCTCGTCAATTTCTGCCAACCGGGACTGGTCAGAGTTTTCATAGTTGACAATATGACATTCAACAGTTTCTAGCCCCAAAAGTTTGCAAGCTGTCAACCGATGCAAACCCGCAATTAAATTTAGCTGTTGATCCACGGTAATCGGGTTTAATAAACCATTAGTCTGAATGGACTCCTTCAACTCATTTACCTTGTCGCCTTTAACCGGACGGCGGTTAGGACCAATGCGGATTTTATTTACAGGAACTGTAGCCATAGTTATTCAACTTCCCTACAGGTAAAAAATACCATTAAGTATATAGCCTCAGTATACCCAATCCGTAAACAATAAATCTAAATTCACATTGACAAGATGATAGTTTTCTGCAATGATTAAACACGAGATTATACAGGTTTTCCTGGTTAAGGTTTCTCTGCACTACATAAATCCGGAAATTTAGACCTTTTAGCACATATAGCCTTTTTCAGGCTAATGAAGTACACATCAATTGCCTATTCCTTGTACCCTATTCCCTGTTCCCTGTTCCCTGAAACTAAACAACTTTGTACCTCACGAGCATGGGAAATACTATATATTGTACTTTACACTACTTCATTTGAGATGAAATTAGGATAAAACTAAGGAAGATTTGCAGTGACACCATCATTAAAGTTTGCGGATCATCTAGGAATTTAAGGCAGCTGTATAGGCGTACGACAATTTATATAGAACCAATTACACCGCTGAGTTTACTTAAGTCAAACCGTTGATTACGTTCACATCATCTGGCCATTTAGGCTGTCCCTGGCATAGCACAATTGGAATAAAAATATGGCAGCAAACAAACAACGCCTGTTACTCATTAAACCCCGAGGGCGGTGGCGGATCATTGTGGCGGCTTGTATCAGTTTAGCCACTGGATTAGTAATTTACAGCTTTTCACAAAATCGACTTAGCCAGGAAGTGACAACTTCTCCAGAAAATTTACCCCAGGCTGCTCCTGTAAAACAGGCGGTAACAGCTTTGGGACGTTTGCAACCTGAAGGGGAAGTAATTAATTTATCTGCACCCAATTCAGTCAACGGTGTGCGGGTAGAAAAAACTTTAGTTAGGGAAGGAGAAGCAGTCAAAGCTGGTCAAGTATTGGCATATCTAGAAAATCATCAGCGTTCCACTGCGGCACTGCAACAGGCTTTAGACCAACTAGAAATTGCTAAAGCTAAACTAGCACAAGTCCAGTCTGGCGCTAAACCCGGAGATATTGCCGCCCAAAAAGCTGCGATCGCAGGTTTAGAGTCCCAATTAAAAGGGGACATTGCAGCTCAACAAGCCACAATCAACCGCCTCCAGGCCCAACTAGATAACGCCCAAACCGAAAACAATCGATATCAACAGTTATACACAGAGGGTGCTATTCCCGCCTCCTTAGCAGATACAAAAGCTTTGCAACTCCAGACCCTACAAGAGCAGCTCAAAGAAGCCAAAGCCAACCTGAATAGAACCGAGAATACTCTCCAAGAGCAAATCAAACAAGCCAAAGCCAGACTTAACAGTTTAACAGAAGTACGTACTGTTGATGTACAATTGGCACAAGCTGAAGTTAATAGTGCTGTAACTGCTATCAAACAAGCCAAAGCAGACCAAGAATTAACTTACCTCAAATCTCCCATAGATGGTAAAGTTCTGAAAATTCATACTAAAACTGGGGAAGCCATTAGCAGCAATGGATTTGCTGAGATTGGGAAGATATCTCAAATGTATGTAATTGCAGAAGTGTATCAAACTGATATTCAAAAAGTAAATTTAGGTCAAACAGCCACCATTACCAGTAACGCATTTCCCGGCAAAATACAGGGAACAGTCAACGAAATCGGTTGGCAAGTTGACAGACAACGTATCTTCAGTCTTAATCCCGCAGCAGATACAGACCGCAGAATAGTGGCAGTCAAAATTAGCATTAATGACCCCGCAGATAGTCAACGGGTAGACCGTTTAACTAACTTACAAGTGGATGTTGCCATTCAAATCTAATTACACACCCTTCGAGACTACAAAATCCAATGGTATTAAACCATGAACTTAAAAATTCCTTTAGCATGGCTACAGCTAGCCCAACAAAAAGTTAGGTTTTTAGTAGCTGTAGGTGGAATTGCTTTTATTGTGCTGCTGACATTTATCCAGCTGGGCTTTCAAGATGCGCTTTATTCTAGCGCCACTGCACTGCATCAAAATCTTCAAGGGGATTTATTTTTAGTTAGTTCCCAATATAAAGCCTTGACCGCAAGTCAAAGTTTTTCCCGCGGTCGTTTATACCAAACCTTGGGTTATGATGGTGTAGAGTCAGTTAGCCCCATATATTTGCAATTTGCCAAATTAAAAAATCCCGCCAGTGGCGAGAAATATTCTATCTATGTAATTGGCTTTGACCCAGGAAAATCTGTATTCAATATACCAGAAGTTGCCACCAATTTAGACAAGCTCAAAATTCCCGATATCGTCCTTTTTGATCGCATTTCCCGCCCAGAATTTGGACCCATCGCCAGTAATTTTACTGCTGGAAATACTGAGCAGACAATTGAAATATTCGCCTTTGATGCTGCCATTGGTTACAGAGTCAGAGTCGGGGGATTATTTAGCTTAGGTCCTTCTTTTGGTGTTGATGGTAACTTAATTGTCAGTGATTCCACTTTTTTTAGGATCAATCCTAATACTCGCCCCGCAGACATGATTGATATTGGTGTCATTACCCTTAAACCCGGCACAAATCCTGATGCAGTTTTGCAACAATTAACCGCCAGTTTACCCAATGATGTCCAAGTCTTTACTCGTCAAGGCTTTATTGATTTTGAGAGAGAGTATTGGTCCGTGAGGACACCCATCGGTTTTATACTCAACCTCATGCTAACTATGGCTTCTGTGGTCGGTGTTGTCATTGTCTATCAAATCCTTTACAGCAACATTGCTAATCAATTAATTGCCTACGCAACCTTAAAAGCGATTGGATATGCTAATGGATATTTACTAAATGTAGTTTTTCAGCAAGCATTAATCCTGGCTGTGTTGGGTTATATCCCAGGTTTTATCCTCTCCATAGGCTTATATAGTTTTGCTATGGAAGCGACTAAGTTACCCATCATGATGACTGCGAATAATGCCATCATCGTTTTAGTTTCAGCAGTGCTCATGTGCATTACTTCAGGGTCACTAGCTATTAATAAACTTCGTTCCGCAGACCCTGCTGATATATTCTAGACCAGACTATTAAGTAATTTACCCATTCCTTATATCTCCATGAACCTGCAAAATAAAACTCTCTTAATCACTGGTATTGATGACTTTATCGGTTGTCGTGCGGCAGAATTAGCCATAGCCCAAGGAATGAAAGTTAGAGGACTACAAAGTTCTCCTCATGTCAACAAAACAACCCAAGATTTAGGTATTGAGATCATTGTCGGTGAGATTACAGATGCTAATATTGCTCAAAAAGTCTGTCAAGGTGTAGATATTGTTTTACATACTGCTCAAATTGCTCAAGAAGGCGGCCCAATTAAAGAATTTCGTAGCGTCAATGTTGGCGGTACCCTGAATATAGCGAAAGCCGCTAAAAATGCTGGTGTGAAAACTTTTGTCCATCTTTCTAGTGTAATGGTATATGGCTTTAATTATCCTGATGGTGTGACAGAAACTGGGACACTATCGGGGGAGAATAATTCCTACTGTCAGACCAAAATAGAAGCCGAAGCCGAGCTTTTACCCCTGAATTCTCCCCCAGATTTTGGTGTAATTATTATCCGCGCTGGAGATGTTTATGGTCCGGGAAGTCCTGCTTGGGTAGTGCGACCAATTTTAATGATGCGTCAAAAATTATTCGCCTATGCTAACGATGGTCAGGGTGTAATGAATCATGTATATGTAGATAACTTGATTGAGGCGATTTTTCTTGCAGTTGCAAAAGAAACCTACGGTGAAGTATTTAACATTACCGATGGTCAACAGACCTCCTGGAAAGAATATTTTCTGCGTTTAGCAGCAATGGAAGGTTTATCTGCGCCTATGTCTTTACCCAAAGACGAAATGAAGTTATTTCTTAAACTCCGCGCCCAAGGACAAAAACTTTTTCGCAAAAAGGCTGACATCCTACCAGAATCTGTAGATTTTATGAGTCGTCCTTATGCTTATGCCATTGCTAAAGCCCAAACTCTATTAGATTACAAGCCAAAAATTGACCTGGAAGATGGTTTGAGACTTACACAAGCATGGCTGCAAACCACTGATATCGAAAAGATAGGTAAATAGTTTTTGTTTCGCCATTTTACCAAACATCATACTATATGAGCAACAAGCCGAAGTTAAGTATCGGATTGCCTGTGTACAATGGCGAGAAATTTATCAAAGCAGCCCTGGATTCACTTTTGGCTCAGACCTTTGCAGATTTTGAGTTGATTATCTCAGATAATGCTTCTACAGATCAAACTGAAGCAATTTGTCGGGGTTATGCAGCGCAACATCAACGGATTCGTTACTATCGTAATCAAATTAATCTTGGTTGTGCGCGTAACTTCAATCGTGTGTTTGATTTGTCTGTGGGTGAATACTTTAAATGGGCGGCTTATGATGATTTACACGCCCCAGACTTTCTGATCAAATGTGTGGAGGTACTTGATCATAACCCAAAGGTAATTTTGTCTCATTCTCATGTATGTTTTATCGATGAGAATGGTAATTTTCTGGACAACTACAATATTCACCTCAAGACTGATTCACCACAACCCCATGAGCGCTTTCATGAGTTACTCAGTAAACATCTGTGCTATCAGTTATATGGAGTAATTCGCGCTAGCGCTCTCAGGAAAGTACCACCTATGGGGAGTTATGGTACTGCAGATGGCATTTTATTATTAAGAATTGGTTTGCTGGGGGAATTTTACGAAATCCCAGAATACTTATTTTTTGCTAGAAGCCATTCGGGACAGTCATTGAGTATGTACTTTCCCAATTATCATTTGTTGAACCAAGGAAAATCTCAAGATAATCGGAGAATTTTACCTGATTTGCATGCTTATGCCCTGTGGTTTGACTCAGCTAATAAGGGCAAAATCTTATTGCCACATTGGAGAATAGTTTGGGAATATATGCGCTCTGTTTGGCTATTTCCACTGAGTCTTGAGCAGCGTCTACGTTGCCACATCAGCATTTATCAGCAGTTGCAAGGTAATGAATATCTGTTGCTTAAAGATTTACTAAAGACTCCTCAAATAGTATTTTCTTTATATAAAACAGCTAATCACTCCTAAGAGCAACTGCTGTCATCAATGGTTCAAAGTAAAATCACCTTTTCATGTCAGGTAAATATGTTGAAAATCACACATCTGAGTCGTTTAATCCTAGCTACTTTATTGAGTATTAGCTTTGCCAAAACAGTCAACGCCAAACCTACTACAACATTAACAGTTGTAGTCGATGGTATTAATAATCAAAAGGGTGAGATTTGTATGGGTGTTTACTCTAGTCATAAAGGTTTTCCCTTCAATACTAATGCAGTTGTCAAAAGCGCTTGTGTGGAGTCTACAGGGGGAAGTTTAACTCATGTTTTTTCCGGCTTGAAGCCGGGAAATTATGCAGTGGCCGTCATGGATGATCAAAATGGCGATCGCAAGCTTAATAAAGACTTTCTGGGTATACCTCAAGAAGGTTTTGGTATTTCCCAAAACCCCACAGTTTCAATTGTTACTGGTACACCCAAGTTTCATGATGCCAGCTTTTTACTAATACGAAATCAAAATACCACCATCAACATTTTGATGAAATATTCCCTGGATTCATAAGGGGGAATAGGGATGGGGGATGGGGATGAGCGCGACTCGCTATTACACAAGGCAAAAACCGTCGGAGACTACTATATAGCCTTTTTCAGGCTAATGAAGTACACATCAATTGCCTATTCCCTGTTCCCTGTTCCCTGTTCCCTGTTCCCTATTCCCTGTTCCCTGTTCCCTGAAACTAAACAACTTTGTACCTCACGAGCATGGGAAATACTATATATGAAAGAGTTGACGATATTCATTACTCAGTCTCTGCTGGGTTGGCTGGCTATTCAAATGTGTTTAGCAATGGTTTTTCTATTCTACCTCAGATCATCAAAATCGCCAAATTTATCAGCCGATGAACAGTTACCCAAAACGGCGGTGATTCTTTGTCTACGGGGAGCCGATCCTTATTTGTCTAACTGTGTGGAAGCACTATTAAATCAGGATTATCCAGAATATGATTTAAAGGTGATTATTGATAGTCAGGAAGATCCAGCTTGGCTTGTTAATGAGACTATCAAAGCACAAGGAGCCACGAACGTAGAAATCAGCCCCCTGAGGGTTATCCGACACAACTGCAGTCTTAAATGCAGTTCCCTGTTACAAGCTGTGTCAGAATTGGATGATTCCTACAAAGCGATCGCCTTAGTAGATGCTGATACCATTGTTCACCCTCATTGGCTACGTCAACTAGTGAGTCCTCTAGCTCATCCCCAAGTGGGAGCGACCACCGGTAATCGTTGGTTTGTACCCACTGGTAAGTATTGGGGGTCTTTAGTCCGCTATATAGGTAATGTATCTACTGTTGTGCAAATGTACTTGTTCCGAGTTCCTTGGGGTGGGACTTTAGCAATTAAAACAGATGTACTACACCAAACAGGTCTGCTAGATAAATGGGGCGAAGCTTTGGGGGAAGATTTTATGATGCACAATATCCTCAAAGAACATGGGTTGCGAGTTCAGTTTGTACCTTCTCTAATTATGCTCAATCGGGAAGAGTGCGAGTTACTTGGCTTCATAGAATCTCTTAAGCGCCTACTCTTCTACTGTAGACTTTACCATCCCTCTTGGTTAGCCATCATTGGCGATGCTGTCTCTAGTATTCTGTTTCCTTGTGTGGCAATAGTATTGTTTGTGTTATCGTTGCTAGATACACAATGGGACTTAGCGTTTTTACTGTTAACTACCTATTGCATTTATACTGTGGGATTACTCTTAATCACCCTGATTTTAGAGTTAGGAGTCAGTCAAGTAATTCGCGCTCATGGTCAACCAACTACAAAATTATCAATGGATATAGTCAGGAAAATCTTCCTTGCTATTCCTCTGACACAGTGGGTATATGGGTTAGCTTTAGTAGCTTCCCTAGGAATGTCAACAGTTAAATGGCGTGGTATTATTTATCGTGTAGAAAACCCCTGGAATATTCGATTACTTGAATACCATCCCTATGATACCCTAGATCAGCCCATTGATGGTCAGATTTCTCTTTGATGTCAATTATGCTTTTTGACTGAGTAACAAGACCGTCACTTCCATTGCTCTACTTCATTGCCCAAGGTCAATCACAGCGTAGGAACTAAAGATGAATGAATTAGTAATATTCCTATGCAAATGTTTAACCGTTGGCCTGGCTGTTCAAGTGTTTTTTATGTTAGTCTTCTTATGGTATCTACAGTCATACAAAAGGACTCTGTTACCAGATGAAGAATTACCTAAAACAGCAGTGATTCTCTGCCTCCGTGGTGCTGACCCGTTTTTGAGTGATTGTTTAAAGGCACTTTTGAATCAGAATTACCCAGAGTATGATTTAAAAGTGGTCGTTGATCGTATGTCAGATCCAGCATGGGCTGTTGCTACTCATACAGTCCAGGAGCATGGAGCGGCTAATGTTGACATCAGCCCTTTGAGAATTATCCGCAAAAATTGCAGTCTCAAATGTAGCTGTATCATCCAAGCCATTACTGAGTTAGACCCTTCCTACCAGGCGATCGCCTTAGTAGATGCTGATACCATTGTTCATCCTCATTGGCTGCGTGAATTGGTCACCCCCTTAGCAGACCCCAAGATTGGCGCGACAACCGGTAATCGTTGGTATGTACCTAAAGGTAACCATTGGGGAACTATAGTTAGGTATATGTGGAACATCTCAGCGGTAGTACAGATGTACATATATGGTATCCCCTGGGGTGGAACTTTAGCGGTAAAAACAACAGTCCTGGAACAAACAAAATTGCTAGATCACTGGGGAAAAGCTTTCTGTGAAGATACCATGATGGGTGACATCTTGGGTAAACATAAACTGCGGATTAAATTTGTCCCCTCTTTAATCATGCTGAATCAGGAAGAGTGCAATTTATCTGCCTTAAAATCCTGGATGCAGCGCCAACTACTGTTTTGCCGACTTTATCACCACCACTGGTTAGCTGTAGTGGGTAACGCGATTTTAACTATCTTGTTTCCTACTCTTTTGAGTGTATTGTTTGTAGCAGCTTTCCTAACTGGACAATGGTATCCTGCCATATTATCCTTTAGCTACTATACCAGCTATGTACTCTCACTACTGCTAATTACAGTTTTTTTAGAGCGAGCAGTACAGTTAGTCATTCGCTCTCATCATCAACCCCACACCCAATTATCCATGGCCGTAATTTTCAAGATGTTAATGGCAATTCCTTTAACACAATGGGTTTATGGACTAGTATTTCTCTCTTCCCTGCGGATGTCAAAAGTTAAGTGGCGGGGTATTACCTATAAATTCCAAAGTCCCTGGAAGATTCAGCTAGTTGAATACCGCCCTTACCACCCATCAGAACAACCAGGTGCATCAAATATTTCCCTCAATTGATATGTAAGCCGAACAGGAATCATGTGTAAAAACATGATTCTTTTGGCACACAAATATAAAAATCAACTCAAATCATGAACAAGCAACCCCTTCGCATCGCGCTATTTACAGGATTATATGCACCTTTTTTGACCGGGGTTTCAGTTGCAGTCCACCAACGGGTACGCTGGTTACTACAACAGGGCCATGAGGTCTTTCTTGTCCACCCAGAAATTAATGATCAGTACCCGAAAAATGTGGGTAAGCGCCCCATGTCAGGACTCGAGGAGTTAGAGCATTTTCCTAACTTTTCTGCCTATTCTTTCCCGACAAAACCACTAATTTTTTATAAGTCCTTACCCCAACCATTACACTATCGCCATTGGAGTGATACCAAGTTATTAGAAAAATTTGAACCCGATATTATAGTAGTAGAAGAAGCACCGCAAATGCGAGGCTTTTATTCACTATTTTTGCAAGGTTATGGCCGCCCTATTGGGGTGGAATACGCTAAAAAAACCCGCACCCCCATTATTTCTATTTTCCACACCGATATTGTGGCTTACATCCAATACTATTTGGGTAATCTATTTTTCCAATTAATGCGTCCGATTATCCCCCTTTTAGTTAAACAATCTACCCAAGTCTATGATGTCAATTTATTTCCTTCCCAAGCACAACTCCAGAAGTATCAGCGCCTAAATTGCATCCGGGGTGAATATGTTCCTTATCAAGGAATTGACTGTCAAAAATTTCACCCGCGTAATATCATTTATAACCCCATTCCCCATGACCACAGACCCACGATATTATTTGTGGGGCGCATTACCGCAGAAAAGAACGTCACCCAACTTATAGATATGTTCCCCCTGATTGCGGCGGAAATTCCGGATGTGCATTTAGTCATTGTTGGTAGTGGTCCAATGGATAAAGAATTGCGCCGGCGATCGCAAAAGTTTGGCTCTGGTATTACTATCTGGGGTGAGTCCCATGGTACAGAACTTTTAGGTTGGTTTGCTCGTGCAGATGTATTCGTTAACCCTTCTGTAACCGAGAATTTCTGCACTACAAATAACGAAGCTTTGGCTTCTGGTACCCCCGTAGTAGCTGTGGTTGCACCTTCCACCTCAGAGCAAGTTTTTCCCGGTGTGAATGGCTTTTTAGCTCAACCCAACAATCTACGAGATTTTGCGTATAAGGTAGTAACAATTCTTGGTAACCCCCAACTGAAAGAAGAAATGACTCAACAAGCTCGCCCTTCTATTATTGAATATGATTGGTCTGCCTGTACACAGAAGTTTGAAAGCAAGCTTTATCAGCTAGTTGAAGGTTCTAAAAAGTATCCCAAGCGCCAGACTGCGGTTTAAAAACCCCTGGAAAATCATCTATATGATCTAGCTCCCCGACTTCTTTCGGTATGCGGGATACTCTAGTATAATTTATCTAGAAGTCGGGTATCTGTGTAGGGCGATCGCCTGAAGCTGATGTATGTAGGAGCCAGGGGTTTAAAACCCCTGTCTGAAAGCTGAAGTCGGATGAATCCGACTAGGAAATCATGTATGTGGTTAAGCTCCCCGACTTCTTTCGGTATGTGAGTCCTCTAGTATAATTTATCTAGAAGTCGGGGATCTGTATTAGGTGGTTAAAACAATTCTCCCTGTAGGGTGTCTGGTAGGCTTTGAGCTGCTAGGCGACAAATTTCCCCCCAGGAAATTACTAAGCTGTTATAAGCAGTCGCCTCCTGTGTCCAGCCTTTTTTATCACAAATGTTATATAACCGATAACTTAAATCTTTTAAGATTTCCCACTGACCCTTGTACTGAGATAATACCGCAGCAGCGCCGGTTTCTCCTTTTTTATCTAGGGTGTAGATTAGGTGTTGGGTAATCAACCAATTACACCCCATGAGATTGCAATTCTCTGGTAACTCTGCGCGGCGCAATAGTCGGACTTTTCCACCTTCAGCAGACAGAATACCCCCATTCACCAACCCTTCAACACTGATATTTTTAGCTTTAGATAAAGTTTCCGCTTCGCCATAGAGTCCTTCATTAAATTGATGTTGTTCAAACCAGATCAAAGCCCAGCGGGTCTCTATGTCAAATTCTCCTTCCTGTTCTGTGAGGTATTCATCTAACATTTGATTAATGAATTGTAGGGCGGTGCGTACTTTGATAGCA